>NZ_JACUZZ010000029.1:0-94413 GCF_014851595.1 Rhizobium sp. RHZ01 | reverse complement strand
TCATGGATGAACGAAAAGTCGATCACCGCGTCGATCTTGCGCAGCAGGTGATCCTTCGGCACCAGACTGTCGAGCGTCACCATCTCAAGAGCCGTCTGGGTGGGGGCAGGTTTCTTCAACATGTCCCCATGAATCACAAACCCCCAGACGGTGCCAGGGGTTTGTCAGCAATCTGAGCGCCGAACCGAAGTTCGGCGCTTTTTTTGTTTTGGGCTTAGACGTCCGGGCGAATGAAGTCGCGAGTTTCGGAATCCATCACCCAGAGTTCGCCGGTCGAGATGTCGAACCAGGCACCGTGAAGCGCGATCTTGCCTTCCTCCTCCAATGCCTTGATGTTCGGGAAGGTCCTGAGATTCTCAATGGAGTTGCGGATCGATACGCGCTCGAGCGCGGTCTGACGCTCGGAAGGCGTCATGACATCGTTGGCGCCGATCTGCTCTGCGGCAGGCTTCACGAGCGACATCCAGCGTCCGATAAAGTCACCGGGTGAAAGGGGTTCGGCACTTGGGTCGAGAGCGGCCCTGATGCCCCCACAGCGCCCGTGACCCATGACCACGATGTCCGTAACCTTCAAGGCCTGAACCGCGAATTCCAGCGCAGCCGAGGTGGCATGGAAATGGCCGTCCGGCTCGTAGGGCGGCACCATATTGGCCACGTTGCGGATGACGAACAGTTCGCCGGGACCGGCATCGAATATCAGCTCGGGCGCAGCGCGCGAATCCGAACATGCGACCACCAGCGTACTTGGGTTTTGGCCGTGCTCGGCCAGCGCTTTATAGCGATCACGGGCGTCCGTGTAACGCCCGTTCATAAAGTTGCGATAACCGTCGAGAAGGGTGTTTGGAAAACGCTGCATGATCTTCGATTACAGCTTGCGCCCGGCAAGATCAATATCGCACTGCAAGATAGGAAGCGTCGTCAGCTTTTGCGCCTTTGCGCCGGATGCATCAAGCGCCGCATCTGGACCATCGCCATCGGCGTTGCCAGGCTCGACGAGTCGCTTGCCAGCGTCAATTCATCGCTGCCCCGCTTTACGGCGCGGGCAAGCACCTCGTAGACGCTTGCCGTTGCAAGCTGAAGCGCCTTCTCGTCCTCCATGCCGGAAAGAAGTCGCGACAGAAACAGCGCGGCAAGAAGATCTCCGAGACCATTCGGCGGCTTGTCGATAAGGCGATGCTCCGCCAGCAGCGCATGACGCCCCGAAAGATAGAGGTTCCCTGTGCCGCCGGCCATCATCGGCACCGCTGACGTCACCAGCATGCGGGAGGGCCCCAGCGACAGGGCGGCGTCCATAATCGCCGTATTGTCCTCCAGCGGGGCACCTACAAGCCAGGCCAGTTCGTATCGATTGGGCGTCGCAAGCGAAGCCAGTGGTATCAGATGATCCCTGATCGCCTCCGCCGTTGCCTGTGGTACGTAGAGACCACCCAGATCCCCCATGACCGGATCGCAAACATAGAGCAGGTCCGGCTTGTGCTCGCGCAAAGCCGTCACGAGCCGAGCAACCGAGCGCGCCTGCGCGGCATTGCCGAAATAGCCGGAAAGAACCGCCTTCACCTCGCCGATCCAAGGCGCGCGAATGAGATCGTCGATAGCCGCGTCAAAATCGCTTTCGGTGAACGTTAGCCGCGTCGACCGACCGTGACCGGGATGCCACGGAAGCACGATCGTCGGCAACGCCCAGACCTGGTGACCAAGCGTCTCTAGTGCAAAGACCGCTGCACGATTTCCGACGGAGCCGCGCACAACGTGGCTAGAGATAACGATGACAGTTCCTGCGGCATTTTCCGACATGATGCTCGACTCGGCTTCCAATGAGTGTTGATCCCCTTTTTGCAGCTTCACTGTCAACTGCCCTTCATGCAGGCATGCCAACGTCGCCCCTCAAGAATTTCCACGTACTTACGGCAAACCAAAAATCTTTCGAAAATTTGCGTCCCGGCGGCCAAAAACGCATGAAAGCTGCCTCGGGATGCCGTCTTTTAGAGATTCTTTCGTCAAATCTTCTGCTAACTTGCGCCAAATCGAGGAGATGAGGAGTATCTGCGATGGCTGGCCGAAACAATCCGAAGCGCGAAAAACAACTGGAGAGCGCGACCAAGATCGCGACGGCAACGGGGGAAGCCTACCTCAATCCCGAGTTCCTGTTCGGTCGCGCCAGCGGCGACGACCTGGAACGCTACACACCGGAGATGCTGGCGCTTTCGGCCATCCATTCCGCCAAGGAGCTCGCGGCCTGGGGCAGCAATTCGGCACGGATCACCATCGAGACCATCGCCGATGTGGAGCCCGACGGCGTTGCCGTATCCGTTCTCACGGTCACCGACCACAACATGCCGTTCCTGTATGAATCGGTAATGGGCGAAGTTACCAGCAGCTATCGCGACCTCTACATGGCCGTGCATCCGATCCTGGTGATGGAGGATGGCAAGGCGCCGGAACTTTACTCCGCCGATCTCCCGAGCGAGCCGGCCAATCGCGTCAGCCATATCCAGCTGCATCTTGCCCCTCTAACGACAGCCCAGGCCGCAGACCTCGTCAAGCGGATAAAGACGGTGGTCGAGCAGGTGCGCGTGACGGTTTCCGACTGGAGGCCCATGCTGGACAAGCTCGGAACCGTGATCGATGAGCTTTCCGCTTACAATGCCAGCCGCCGGAAAGCGGAAAGGGATGAAGCGCTTGCCTTCCTGACGTGGCTGCGCGACGCGAACTTCACCTTCCTCGGAATGCGCGAATATGTCTATTCCGGAAAGGGCGCGAGCGCGAAGGTTGAGCGCGACAAGGGCACCGGTCTCGGCATTCTCTCCAACCCCGACGTACTCGTTCTGCGCACCGGCAAGGACGCCGTTACGACCACGCCTGAAATTCTGGCATTCCTCGATGGTCCGGATTTCCTGATCGTCACTAAGGCCAACGTCAAGTCGATTGTCCATCGCCGCGCCTATATGGACTATGTCGGTGTCAAGCGCTTCGATACCAACGGGAATGTGACCGGCGAGTTGCGCATCGTCGGTCTCTTCACCTCCACTGCCTACACGTCGCTCGCCAGCGATATCCCGTTGCTCCGCTCCAAGATCGAACGAGTGAAGGAACATTTCGGCTTTGACCCCATGAGCCACTCCGGCCGCATGCTGGACAACACGCTGGAATCCTATCCGCGCGACGACCTCTTCCAGATCGATACGACGCTTCTGGCGAGCTTTGCCGAACAGATCAATGATCTCGCCGATCGGCCGCGCGTGCGGGCGCTGCCGCGCATCGATCACTTCGATCGTTTCGTTTCCGTGATCGTCTATGTGCCGCGCGAAGAATACGATTCGATCGTGCGTGAGAAGATCGGAGCCTATCTGAAGACCGTCTATGACGGCCGTGTCTCGGCCTACTACCCGGCCTTCCCCGAAGGCGGAGTTGCGCGCGTCCATTTCATCATCGGTCGGTCCGGAGGCAAAACCCCACGCGTGCCACAGGCAAAGCTGGAGGAGGCCATCCGCGCGATCACCGCGCGCTGGGATGACCGCTTCGAGGCGCTTGCCGGACCGAAGGCGCCGCGCCTGCAGGTAAGCCATGCCTTCCAGGATCTCTTCCCGCCGGAAGAGACCTACTATGATCTCGAGGACATCGCCGCCTGCGCGGCTGGCGAACCAATCCGTATTGCGTTCTACACGCGGGAAAAGGATGGGATCGAACTGCTGTGCCTGAAGATTTTCCATTCCGGCGGCCAGCTCGCTTTGTCCCGCCGCGTGCCATTGCTTGAAAACCTCGGCTTTAATGTCATCAGCGAAGGAACATTCGATATTGATGTCACCCTACCCGGCGGCTCGGAAAAGCTGGTCGTGCTGCACGACATGGAGCTCGAGGCCCGAGGCGGTATCGAGATCGACCTTCACCGCCACGGAGCAACCTTGGAAGAAGCCTTCCTTGCAGCGTTCGGCGGGCTGATTGACAATGACAACTTCAACCGCCTGATCGTCTCGGCGGGCCTGACCGCACGCGAAACCAGCGTTCTTCGCGCCTACGCACGCTATCTGCGCCAGGCCGGCATCCCTTATTCGCTCGACTATATTGCAACGACGCTCGATAAATACCCGGCAATCGCGGCGATGATCTTTCGGCTGTTCCACGACACGCTTGATCCCAAGATCACCGACAAGGCGCGGATGAAGAAGGCAAGCGAACAGCACGAAAAGATCGAAGCAGCACTCTCCGACGTGCCGAGCCTCGATGACGATCGGATCCTGCGGCGCTACGTCAACGTCGTGGACGCAACCCTGAGAACCAACTACTTCCAGCGCAATCCGGACGGCTCGCCGAAAGCGATGCTGGCCTTCAAGCTTAATCCCAGTCTGGTCGACGGGTTGCCGGAACCCCGACCATTCCGCGAGATGTTCGTCTATGGTGTCGAAGTCGAAGGCGTGCACCTGCGGTTCGGCAAGGTGGCGCGCGGTGGCTTGCGTTGGTCCGATCGTGCGGAAGATTATCGCACCGAAGTCCTCGGGCTCGTGAAGGCACAGCAGGTCAAGAACGCCGTCATCGTGCCAGTCGGCGCAAAGGGCGGCTTCTATCCGAAGAAGCTCCCGATCGGCGGTAACCGGGACGAGATCTTCAACGCCGGCCGCGAAGCCTACAAAACCTATATCCGCACGCTGCTGTCGATCACCGACAACATCAGTGGCGCCGATATCGTGCCGCCGAAGGACACGGTAAGGCTTGACGGCGACGATCCCTATTTTGTCGTGGCCGCCGACAAGGGGACGGCCACATTCTCGGATACCGCCAACGCGCTCGCCCAGGAGGCCGGCTTCTGGCTGGACGATGCCTTCGCCTCGGGTGGCTCGGCTGGCTACGATCACAAGAAGATGGGCATCACCGCCCGTGGTGCTTGGGAAACCGTGAAGCGCCACTTCCGCGAAATGGACATCGACATCCAGACCACGCCGTTCACCGTTGCGGGCGTCGGCGACATGTCCGGCGATGTGTTCGGCAACGGCATGTTGCTGTCGCCAAAAATCCGGCTGGTCGCCGCTTTCGACCATCGTGATATTTTCATCGACCCCGACCCGAATATGGAAAAGACGCTTACCGAGCGCCGGCGGCTTTTCAATCTGGCCCGATCGAGCTGGCAGGATTTCGACAAGGGGGTCCTTTCGAAAGGCGGCATGGTCATTTCGCGATCTGCGAAGTCCGTGACGCTGACGCCGGAGGCAGTAGCCGCAATCGGTATAGACAAGGCCGTTGCGACGCCTTTCGAAATCATGACGGCCATTCTGAAGAGCCCCGTCGATTTGCTGTGGTTCGGCGGTATCGGCACCTACGTCAAAGCGCCGTCTGAAACAGACGCCGAGGTCGGCGATCGCGCCAATGACCCTATTCGTGTCGCGGCGGAAGACGTGCGCGCCAAGGTGATCGGCGAGGGCGCGAATCTTGGCGTCACACAGAAGGGACGTATCGCCTATGGCCTGAGAGGCGGGCGCTGCAATTCCGACGCAATCGACAATTCGGCCGGCGTCAACACGTCGGACGTCGAGGTCAACATCAAGATCGCTCTTGCCGCGGCAATGCACGATAACCGTCTCACACGGGCGAAGCGCGACCAGCTGCTGTCGTCAATGACCGACGAGGTCGGCAAGCTTGTGCTCCGGAACAACTATCTGCAGTCTCTGGCGATTTCGCTGACCGAGCGTAAGGGTACAGCCAACGGGCTGGAACTTGCCCGGCTCATGACGGTGCTCGAAGGCGCCAAGCAGTTGAACCGGAAGGTCGAGACGCTACCCGACGACACCGTCCTTGCCGAGCGCTATGCAGCAGGCAGGCCACTGACGAGACCCGAGATCGGCGTCCTGCTTTCCTATGCCAAGATCGTCTTGTTTGACGCTTTGGCGGCCAGCGATTTGCCTGATGATCCCTATTTCGCCGCAACGCTTTCCAATTACTTCCCTGCGAAGATGCGCAAGACGAACGCGTCCGATATCGACGCCCATCGTCTGAAACGGGAGATCATTGCCACGGTGCTCGCCAACGAAGCCATTAACCGCGGCGGCCCCGGCTTCGCCGTCAGCATGATGGATGCCACGGCGGCATCCGCGCCGGAGGTCGTTCGGGCGGCAATCATTGCCCGTGATGGCTTCGATCTCGGACGCCTTTGGACGGACACGGATGCGTTGGACGGCAGGATTGGCGGCCAGATGCAGAACCGCATCTACGAGGAGATCAGCCACACCTTCACCGTCCTGACGCGCCTCCTTCTGAAGACACAGATGGCCAAGGGCGATATCGCCACCACTATTGAGAGGCTTCAGGCAGCCCTGAAGAAGCTCAAGCCGATATTCGCCAACCAGACAGTGCCCGAGCTTGAGGCACGTCAGCAGGAGTATCGCGAGGCTGGCGTGCCGGATAAGCTGGCCGCCGAGATTTCGGGGCTACTCGGCTTTGCGCTGGTACCCGAGATCATGCAGATCGCCGAACGCACGGGCGAGCCGCTGGCGCGTGCTGCGGAAAGCTATTTCGCCGTCTCCCAGACATTCCGGATCGGACGGTTGCTCGCCGCCGGATCTCGCATCGTCACGGCCGACCACTACGAAAATCTGGCGTTGGCGCGCAGCATCGACCAGATCGCAAGCGCGAGGCGCGATATCGTGATTTCGGCGCTTGCAAACCATGGGAAGGACAAGCTTCCCGTCCAGGCCTGGCACGCCGGCGATCGCATCAGGATCAACCGGATTGCCGAGGAATTGTCGGGGTTGAGTGACAGCGGCGATCCGAACCTTGCCCGGATTACCGTGGCTGCAGGCCTGTTGACTGACCTTGCGCGAGACGGAGCGAGGTGAGACAGTTCCGCTCGAAATCAGGAGCGGACTGTGAATCGCATCGACTGGACGGGAACTCAGCCGGCTAGAGCATCGGAGAAGGGCATCTGGGGCTGGATGCTCTTCGACTGGGCAGCTCAGCCGTTCTTCACTGTTGTGACGACCTTCATTTTCGGCCCTTACTTCGTGTCGCGTCTGACAGACGATCCGGTATCGGCCCAGACGATGTGGAGCAACATGGCGACGATCTCCTCGGTGATCATTGCCATCTTGTCGCCTGTCCTGGGGTCGATCGCAGATCAGTCCGGCGCGCGAAAGCCGTGGATCGCCTTCTTCGCCGTCATCAAGATTGCGAGTCTCTTCGGTCTCTGGTTCGCCGCACCCGGTTCGCCTCTGATCTACCCCATGACATTCATGATCCTGGCTTCGGTCGCCGCCGAGTTCTCCATCGTCTTCAACGATTCCATGATGCCGCGGCTCGTCGGCAAGGAAGAGGTCGGCAAACTGTCGAATACGGCCTGGGGCCTGGGTTACCTCGGGGGGATGATCGTCCTGATCGCGGTCGTGGTCCTGCTTGCGGGAAGCCCCCAATCAGGGAAGACAATTCTTGGTCTTGAGCCCTTGTTCGGCCTCGATCCGCACCAGGGCGAAGATGCCCGCATCACCGGGCCGATCTCGGCCATCTGGTACCTGATCTTTATTCTTCCGATGTTCTTTTTCACGCCTGATGTCAGCAAGGGCCTTTCGTTTGGCGCCGCTGTGCGCACCGGCCTTACGGAGCTGAAAAGCACGCTTGGCGAGCTCAAGCGTCGTCGTGGCATCGTTCGTTTTCTGATCGCCCGCATGATCTATCAGGACGGCGTCAACGGACTGCTGATACTCGGTGGTGCCTTTGCCGCCGGTATGTTTGGATGGGCAACGGTCGAGATCGGAATCTATGGGATCATACTCAATGTCGTTGCGATCTTCGGCTGCTTCATTGCGGGCAGGGTCGATCGGCGCATCGGCTCCAAATCGACGATCGTAATCAGTCTGGCGATGCTGTTGCTTGCCACCATCGGCATCGTGTCGACATGGCCGGGATACACGCTCTTTGGCTTGCTTGCGCTGCCAACTGCAGATTCCGGCGGCCTCTTCGGTACGGCAGCGGAGAAGGCATATGTTGCCTATGGTCTGCTGGTCGGCCTTGCCTTCGGTCCGGTGCAGGCGTCGTCGCGCTCCTACCTCGCCCGAAGCGTGAGCCTGAACGAGGCCGGCCGCTATTTTGGCATTTATGCGCTTTCGGGGCGCGCCACCAGCTTCATGGCAACGCTGTTTTTTTCCATCGTGACCTTCGCGACTGGCTCGTCGCGGCTTGGAATGGCAACCTTGGTGCTCTTCCTGGCGGCGGGACTGATCCTGCTTGTCCGTACGCCCTATCCCGCGGACAGGGCGTAACGGCAGAGGCTACAGGTCAGTGGCGGAAGTGCCGCATACCGGTAAAGACCATCGCGACATTGTGCTCGTTAGCAGCGTCGATCACTTCCTGGTCACGCATCGATCCGCCCGGCTGGATAACAGCCGTCGCGCCGGCTGCGATCATCGACAGCAAGCCATCGGCGAAGGGCAGGAATGCCTCCGAGGCAACAGCCGAACCGCGCGTCAACGGCTCTGCGAGACCGAGCGCCCTGGCCGCTTCCTCGGCCTTCAGGCCAGCAATCCGCGCAGAATCGACGCGGCTCATCTGGCCCGCGCCGATGCCAGCCGTCTGGCCGTCCTTCGCATAGACCACGGCGTTCGACTTGACGTGCTTGGCAACCTTGAAGGCAAATTTCATGTCTTCGAGTTCCTGCTGGGTCGGTGCACGCTTGGTAACAACCTTCAGCTCCAGATCCTCGACCATGCCGTTGTCGCGGCTCTGCACAAGCAGGCCGCCTGAGACGGTTTTCGCCGTCAGGCCCGAAGACCGCGGATCCGGGAGGCCGCCTGCGGTCAGAAGCCGGAGGTTGGCCTTGCGCGCGACGATGGCTTTCGCCTCTTCAGTCACGTCGGGCGCGATGATGACTTCGGTAAAGAGCTTGATGATCTCCTCGGCGGTTTGGGCGTCAAGCGTCTGGTTGAGCGCGATGATTCCCCCGAAAGCAGAAACGGAATCGCAGGCAAGCGCGCGCTTGTAGGCGTCGAGCAGGTTGGAACCCGTCGCCACGCCGCAGGGATTGGCGTGCTTGATGATCGCGCAGGCCGCCGACTTCTCCGGCAGGAACTCGGCAACGAGTTCATAGGCCGCATCGGTGTCGTTGATGTTGTTGTAGGAGAGCTGCTTGCCCTGAAGCAGTGACGCCGTGGCAACGCCGGGGCGGCGCTCGCCCGTAACATAGAACGCCGCCTTCTGGTGCGGATTCTCGCCATAGCGCATCTCTTCCTTGAGCTCACCGCCAATGACGCGATGGCGCGGGGTGTCGATCGAAAGAACCTCGGCAAACCAGTTGGAGATCATGGCGTCGTAAGCGGCGGTCCGGGCGAAAGCTTTGGCGGCCAACCGCTGGCGGAACGCATAAGCGGTCTGTCCGGCGTCCGAGGCAAGCTGCTCGAGCAGTTCTGGATAGTCCGCCGGATCGGTCAGGATCGTCACGTAAGCGTGGTTCTTGGCCGATGCGCGGATCATCGCAGGACCGCCGATGTCGATGTTTTCGACGGTCGTCGGATAGTCGCCGCCGGCGGCACGGACATCCTCGAATGGATAAAGATTGATGACCACGAGGTCGATGCCCTCGATACCGTGCGCCTTCATCGCCGCTTGATGATCAGCATCGTCACGGATAGCAAGCAGGCCGCCATGCACTTTGGGATGCAAGGTCTTGACGCGACCATCCATGATCTCCGGAAAACCTGTGACATCGGAAACGTCGGTCACCGCGAGCCCGGCCGCTGCAATTGCCTTGTGAGTGCCACCAGTTGAGAGAAGGCGGATGCCCTTGTCGTCAAGCGCGCGCGCGAGTTCGACGATACCGGTCTTGTCGGATACGGAAAGCAACGCGGTCTTGATGCTGACTTTGTCGGGTGCAGGGATTTTCTTGGAAACAACGGCCATGAGGCTTCTCCGTTTGGTCTTCAGGAGATATCCAGCGAGGGATAAGCGGATGATGGGGCCGCGTTAGCACAGCTTTGCGCCCGCGGAAACAGCCGCTAGCTCTTGCGCGATAAAAACCAGCGTATTTCCGGCCTGTCGGGGTAGGAGAGGCCGATCTCGATCTGATCGGATCCGCAAATGCCCGAGGCATCGGCAAAGAAGACGTCCTCGCCGATCAGCACTTCGTTGCCAGGCGAGGAGAACAGCCATGTTTCTCCGTCGGGCGCCGTCATCATGATCGACTCTTTGTCGATTTGCTTCAGGTTGATGGAGGGGTGGGCGTGAAAGCGCGCCACGGCCCGCACTGCCTCATCGACCTTGCCCTCCGGCGCGACCAGCCGATCACAACCGGTCACGATCAGCCCTGTGGCATTCAGGGTCAGCTCGCGCTCATGCAGGACGCCAAAGGCATTGAGGTAGCCGTCGTGACTCGCCTTGATCACGTCGCGGCCGTCATCGGCGAGCCCGCGATCGACATTCACGGTCTTCACGCCGTCTGTAATCACATTCGCAATGAAGTCGGACGGAGCGAAGCGGCTGGATGAGGTGTCGTTGACGGTCACCGTGGTATGGGCGGCAGTCGTTCGGGCAATCTGCACATAACGCCGGCCGGCAAATTTCGGCGATCCGGAATTGACGATAAAGCGATGGCGTCCAGACGACATCTCGAATGACAGGCAACCGGCATGGGCCGTGCGGGACAGACTTCCGGTGGGCGGCAATCCGGTATCGGCAATGACTACCGTTTTCCCCGCTGCCAGCCGCTGATAGCGCGAATGCGGCATCGCCTTGAAGGGATCTCCCGCCGTCTCGTCATACCGCAGCAAGGACATCAGCTCTGTCGCAAGGGTCGACGTCGCGCCGTTGAAAAGGGCGAGATCACCATCCTGATGCCTGAAGAAGCGCAGGGCTGGGTACATGCGGTCGATGCCCGAGATCAACTTCTGCGGCAGGTCATGGCCGAGATTGACGTAGGTTTGCCGCAGCGGGAGGAGATCAAGGAGCAGTTCCAGCCCTACCCGGGGATTGCGTGAGACATGGCCGCCGTCAGGCAGGATCTGGCTGTCGAACTCCTGATCCAAAGCTTCGGCAGCGCGCCGCAGCGCGCCTGCGCGCGTCGGCATTGCAATCGAGGCCATCGCGAGGGCAATCCGCAGCCGAAAGCGAACCTCCCCCGGCGGCGCGTACTTGGCCATTCGCCGCAGGAACCGGACCTGAAAGGCAAGCGACCGCAAGAAGCGGCGATAGAAGCCGCGGTCGGCATTGTGAAGAACCACAGGCGAATGCGAGAGCCAGGAAATAACGCGCTGCGCCGTCACATTGATTTCCCAGGCGATGCCCTCGATGCGGCCGCCATGCAGCGACAGCCAGTCGTTGACAATGGAGCGGGCAACGCTCGAGTGAAGGTCGCTTTTCTTGGTCCGCATATGGCGAAGCCAACCGAAGCCATGAAGCCGCAGTGCGAAGGAACGGGACGGAAGGCTGAAATTGAAGGGCGACTTGCCACCGGTTTCGAGAAGCCGCCCGGCAAGCGGGAAGCGACCGTTCAAAATCTCTTCAGCGACATGCGGATCAACCGCACGCAGATCGGTGGGGGCCACAATCAGGCGCTCGGGGGCGTGGGTCGTGTGGCGGAAGAGACGCAACCGCATGATTGCTCCGCGGCACAGCGTGCGCCGCCAAGCCTCTCTCACATAAAGAGTCGAGAACCCGGACCACATGTTTATTGTCTATTGACCCGCGTCGTTAAGAATAAGTGAATAAGCCCGGAATCCGTGACACTTGCGTATCAAATTATGACAGGTGCTCAACTATGCCAGTTGCCCTGCGATCAAGCAACACGGCGCATCACGACAGCGTAGAAACCGTCAAGACCGCCCGCAAAACCAGCGGGAACCTCCAGCATGTCTGGTGTCGTGCGGAATTCGCCAAGCGCGCTGATTGCTGCTTCGAGCCCGGGCCAGCGCTCAGGATCAACGGCCGCTCGCTCGACTGAAGGCGTATCCGAAAGGACGCGAGCCACGACGTCTTCGCCTTCGGCGGGATCAAGGGAACAATTGGAAAAGACGATCGTGCCATCCGGCTTCAGCAAAGTGATCGCATGGCGCAGCAGCCGCTCCTGAAGCGCAGCAAGCTTCGCTATATCTTCCGGCCCCTTGGCCCAGAGAACATCCGGATGCCGGCGCGTCGTTCCCGTCGATGAGCAGGGCGCATCCAGCAGGATCGCATCGAACAGCTCTGCAGGCTCATATTTCGTCAGGTCGCTGGCGACTGTCTCGGCTTTCAGTCCAAGCCGATCGAGGTTCGCGCGCAAACGCTTGATGCGGTTTTCAGACTGCTCAACCGCAGTAACGTCACCACCGGCGAGAACCAGTTGGGCAGTCTTTCCGCCGGGCGCCGCACATAGATCGGCAACTCGCTTTCCTGTCAAATCACCAAAGAGCTGAGCTGGGATGCTGGCGGCCGCGTCCTGGACCCACCAGTCGCCTTCCGAAAATCCCTCGAGTGAGGGGATGCTGCCCTCGAAGGCAGCCAGACGCACACCACCCGTCGGCAGCGCGAAACCACCCAAACGTTCCGCCCAGCGCTGCGCATCAGCTTTGACGGTAAGATCGATCGCTGCCGGCTCGAGCTGCGATTCAGATATCGATTGCGCCCTTTCCTTGCCGTAAGCCTTTTCGAGCCTTTGAAGAAACCATTCCGGCATCACCGGAATGGTCGCGATCTCAGCAAGGATTTGGTCCTTCTCGCGTCCAAGTCGGCGCAGAACGGCGTTCACCAGCTTTGCAAAGCGACGATTGCGCGGGTCCTGATTTGATTGCTCGACTGCCAGGTCGACCGCAGCATGATCCGGAACATCAAGGTAGAGGATCTGCGCTGCGGCAATCGCAAGAACATGGTGCAGCGCTCGCGCACCTTCGGGAAGCGGCGATTCAAGCAGGCGGGAGATCGCGGCGTCGATGCGCGGCAAATGCCGAAGCGTTGTATTCAGAATGGCGCGGACGAGGGCGCGGTCACCCTCGTTGAGCGCCTTATAGGCCGGATTGCCGTGTTCATTGTCCACGGCGCCGTCCAGCGAAAGCTTACGGTCCACGACCGCTGCCAGGATCTTTGCGGCGGCGGCACGAACCTGGAATCCGGGCTTTGCCGGACCAGCCACAACGCCCGGATTGGACGACTTTGGTTTTCGAAATGGTTTTTTCTTGCCGTCTGAATTCAAGACCACGGACCTTTCGGCGGTTGTGAACCACCGCGATCAAGACCGGTATTCGGAACCGAGCGCGATTTGCGCATCGGATTAGCAGCGCGCGCCGGCGCCGTCGAGCCATTCATGCCGCCGCGCGCCATTTCCTGCAGCGCCGCAATCCGGTTTTCCGTGTTCGGGTGCGTTGAGAACAGGTTGTCCACGCCAGCACCGGTCAGCGGATTGATGATGAACATGTGGGCAGTTGCCGGGTTTCGCTCGGCATCGTAATTCGGCACGTGCGAGGCGCTACGTGCAATCTTGCCCAGTGCCGAAGCCAGCCACAGAGGATTGCCGCAGATTTCCGCGCCTCGGCGGTCGGCGGAATATTCGCGCGTCCGGCTGATGGCCATCTGAACCATCATCGCGGCAAGCGGCGCGACGATCATCGCCAGCAATACCCCGATGAAACCCAGGGGATTGTTGTTGTTTCCCCGGTTGCCGCCGAAGAAGAAAGCAAAATTGCCCAGCATTGAGATTGCACCGGCGAGGGTCGCCGTAATCGTCATCGTCAGGGTGTCGCGATTTTGCACGTGAGCCAACTCATGGGCCATGACGCCTGCGACCTCTTCCGGCGTCAGTGCGCTCAGTAAGCCGGTGGACGCGGCAACAGCAGCGTTCTCGGGATTGCGACCAGTCGCGAAGGCATTTGGTTGCGGACTGTCGTAGAGGTACACCTTCGGCATCGGCAGGCCAGCATTGCGCGTCAGATCCCTGACGATCGCGAAGAACTCGGGCGCATTACGCTCGTCAACCTCCTGCGCGCGATAGGCCGACAGCACCATGCGGTCCGAATTCCAGTAGGAAAAGATGTTCATCCCAGCGGCGATCACGAACGCGATCATCATGCCGCTCCGCCCGCCGATCAGAAAGCCGACGGCCATGAACAATGCGGTCATGAAGGCAAGCAACATGGCTGTACGGACGAGGTTCATTGCTATCTCCAAAACACCCCTAAGCGGGCCGCGCAAAACCGGAGGGTTTCAATTGAGGCGCCGGCGCTCTATGATTTGGTCATTCACCAGCCATTTTCAATATATTTCGGGCGGAATCGCGTGATGCAGGCAGCGGACAACGACAACAATGAAACCCTGGCGACTGAAGCCGCCGAGGCGCCACGCAAGTTGCTCTCGCCAGCCGCCAAGCGTGCGCTCGCCGAGGCCGAAGAGCGGCGCCGAAACGAAAAGCCGGTAGAAATGCCAACAGAGATAGGTGGCCGCGGCGGCGCTGATCCTTCCCGCTTCGGAGACTGGGAAATCAACGGCAGGGCCATCGATTTCTAAGTAAATATTCCTATTGACTTTCGCTCGTGATCGGAATTTATTCCTTTCGTGAGAGAGATTGCTTCGTTTGTTGCGCTGACCCTTCTTGTGACTGCGGTAAACGCCGCGGCGCGCGACGAAATTGAAGGGCCAGTATCAGCCGAAATCCTGAGAGTGATCGATGGAGACACACTGCTGGTCGAAGCGCGCCCTTGGCCGCAGCAGACAATGGAAGTCTATGTCCGTATTCGCGGGATCGACGCGCCCGAGATGCACTCGAGCTGCGCTGACGTAAGGAGCGGGAATCGACGCCCGTCACGCCCTGGAAAGCCTTACATCCGGATCCTCCGAGATCCAGCTTACGTAGATCGCAGGCGACAAGTATTTCGGTCGCATCCTCGCAAATGTAACCCTTTCGGATGGCAGGAATCCGGCTCAGGACCTCTTGGAGGAAGGGATTGTCCGGGCCTATAACGGCGGCCGAAAGCCACGAGAAACCTGCCCGTAGAGAAGTGAAGCCGCCCCGATCGCTCGGAGCGGCTTTTGCTTAGGCAGTCGCCTTGTTCTGGCGGTTCGCGATCAGGTCGTCGACAACCGCCGGATCGGCAAGCGTCGAGGTGTCACCCAGAGAGCCGAAGTCGTCCTCGGCGATTTTGCGCAGGATGCGGCGCATGATCTTGCCGGAGCGGGTCTTCGGAAGACCCGGTGCAAACTGGATCTTGTCAGGTGCAGCGATTGGGCCAATCTCGCCGCGAACATGCTTGACGAGCTGTTGGCGCAGATCATCCGAACCCTCATTGCCGGCCATCAGGGTGACGTAGCAATAAATGCCCTGACCCTTGATCGGGTGCGGATAGCCGACGACAGCAGCCTCCGAGACAAGATTATGCGAAACGAGTGCGGACTCGACCTCGGCGGTACCCAGGCGGTGGCCCGAAACGTTCAGCACGTCGTCAACGCGACCGGTGATCCAGTAGTAGCCGTCCTCATCCCGTCGGCAGCCATCGCCGGTGAAATACTTGCCCTTGTAGGTCGAGAAGTACGTCTGGATGAAGCGCTCGTGGTCGCCATAGACGGTACGCATCTGCCCCGGCCAGCTGTCGGTAATGCAGAGGTTTCCGTCGGCGGCACCCTCAAGCACATTGCCTTCGTTGTCGACCAGCTGCGGTTTCACGCCGAAGAACGGGGTCGTCGCCGAACCCGGCTTCAGATCGGTCGCGCCCGGCAGCGGCGTGATCATGTGGCCGCCGGTTTCCGTCTGCCACCAGGTATCGATGACGGGGCAGCGCTTGTCGCCGACAACATTGTAGTACCATTCCCACGCTTCCGGATTGATCGGCTCGCCAACCGTTCCGAGCAGGCGCAGGCTGGAGCGCGACGAGCGGGTGACGAAGTGGTCGCCGGCACCCATCAGCGACCGGATCGCCGTCGGTGCCGTGTAGAAGATGTTGACCTTGTGCTTGTCGATGACTTCCCAGAATCGGCCCTGATCCGGAAAATTCGGCACGCCTTCGAACATTAGCGTCGTCGCGCAGTTCGCAAGCGGACCGTAAACGATGTAGGAGTGTCCGGTAACCCATCCAACGTCGGCGGTGCACCAGTAGATATCGCCGGGGTGGTAATCAAACACATATTCATGGGTCATCGCTGCATAGACGAGATAGCCGCCCGTGGTATGCAACACACCCTTCGGCTTTCCGGTAGACCCCGAGGTGTAGAGGATGAACAGCGGATCCTCCGCCTTCATCTTCACCGGCGGGCACTCCGGTTTAACCGTGGCGATTTCCTGATGGTACCAGAGGTCGCGACCCGGTGCCCAGCCGGTCTTGCCGCCTGTACGCCGTACGACGAGAACCTTGTCGACGATGACATGCTGACGGGCGGCAATGTGAATTGCCGTGTCTGTATTGTCCTTCAGCGGCACCGGCTTGCCGCCGCGCACCCCTTCATCGCAGGTAACCACGAAGGTGGATTCGCAATCGACGATACGGCCGGCCAGCGCCTCCGGAGAAAACCCTCCGAACACCACCGAATGGACCGCACCAATGCGCGCGCAGGCGAGCATTGCATAGGCAGCCTCGGGTATCATCGGCATGTAGATGGTAACACGATCACCCTTCTTGACGCCATGCTTCTTCATGACGTTCGCCATGCGACAAACATGCTCGTAGAGCTCGTTATAGGTGATCTTCTTGTCGACGTAGGGATTGTCGCCCTCGAAGATGATCGCCGTCTGATTGCCGTTGGTCTTCAGGTGCCGGTCGATACAGTTGTACGAAACGTTCGTCTGCCCGTCCTCGAACCACTTGATCGAGACTCGGCCAGTGAAAGACGTGTTCTTGACCTTCGTGTAGGGTTTGAACCAATCGATCCGCTTGCCATGTTTACCCCAGAACTTGTCGGGGTTCTCGACGCTTTCCTCGTACCATTGCTCGTACTTGGCCTTATCGATAAGCGCATGGTTCTTCACCGGCTTTTGCACCGGGTAGATCTTTTCGGACATGGAACTCCTCCTCACTCGGGCACCGGGCGACCAAAAAGCGAAGCAGCCCGGACTGGCTATAGGCATTCATAGCAGTTCACATCTGCCCGGCAATTAGACAAAGGTCATTTCATTCGTGATCAATTGCAATTCTGCATCACTGCGGTTATATAGCGCCATATTTCCCGGACATAGTGGTGACAATCCACGGACCGCGACACCGGCGCGGACGACAGAAGGACTATATCCATGGCTCAACAATTGCTCATGCCGAAGGCGACTGCCATCTGGCTCGTCGACAACACAGCCCTGTCATTCGACCAGATCGCTCAATTCTGCAGACTGCATCCGCTCGAAGTGAAGGCAATTGCCGACGGCGAAGCCGCACAGGGCATCAAAGGTCTCGATCCGATCGCAACGGGTCAGCTTTCGCGCGATGAAATCGCCCGCGCTGAAAAGAACCCGGCGCACAAGCTGAAGCTCTCGGAACCGAAGGTTCGCGTGCCAGAATCCAAGCGCCGCGGCCCGCGCTACACGCCGGTTTCCAAGCGCCAGGATCGTCCGAACGCCATTCTCTGGCTGGTGCGCAATCATCCGGAATTGAAGGACGCACAGATTTCCCGCCTCGTCGGCACCACGAAGTCGACAATCGAACAGATTCGCGAGCGTACGCACTGGAACTCGGCTAACCTCGCACCGATGGATCCGGTGACACTCGGTCTTTGCAGCCAGATCGATCTCGACATGGAAGTCGAAAAGGCGGCAAAGGGACGCCCGCTGCCGACAGCGGCCGAACTCGGAGCGACCTTGGAGTCGGCGCATGAAACCGAGCGCCTGACCCACCATGAGCGCGAAGAGGAGAAGGAAATCGATGCCGATGCCGTCTTCGCAAAGCTCAAGTCGCTGAAATCCTCTCCGAAGGATGAGGACGAAGACGACCAGTATTGATTGCCTACGGTGATCGATCCACAAGGCCCTGCGTAAGCGGGGCCTTTTCTTTTTGTACCTACATCGGCAGGGAACCATACCCACGCTTGCGCAGGGCTTCGGCTATTTCCTCAAGAATAGTGGGGTCGTCGATCGTCGCCGGCATTTTCCAAGGCACACCGTCGGCGATTTTCTGGATCGTGCCGCGCAAGATCTTGCCGGAGCGCGTCTTGGGGAGGCGCTCGACGGTTATCGCCGTCTTGAACGAAGCGACCGGGCCAATCGCATCGCGGATCAGCTGCACGACCTCCGATTCAATGGCCGATGTTTCCCGTGAAACATTCTTCTTCAGAACGAGAAAGCCGCAAGGGACCTGACCCTTAACCTGATCTGCGATTCCGACCACCGCGCATTCGGCAACATCCGGATGCGTGGCACAAACCTCCTCCATCGCTCCCGTCGACAGCCGGTGGCCTGCGCAGTTGATGATGTCGTCCGTGCGCGACATGATGAAGAGATAGCCGTCGTCGTCGATATAGCCGGCATCCGCCGTTTTATAATAACCGGGAAATTCGGCCAGATAGGCCGAGTGGAAACGCTCGTCGGCGTTCCACAGCGTGGGTAGGCAGCCAGGCGGCAGGGGGAGTTCGACAACGATATTACCGAGCGTCCCTGGCTCAACCGCGTGGCCGGCATCATCAAGAACATGGATACTATACCCGGGCATAGGCATCGAAGGGGAGCCATGCTTCACCGGCAGAGCTTCGAGGCCGAGCGGGTTTGCCACCATCGGCCATCCGGTCTCCGTTTGCCACCAATGATCGATCACGGGTACATCAAGCATGCGCTCTGCCCACTTCAGCGTTTCCGGATCTGCGCGCTCTCCCGCAAGGAACAGGGCACGAAAATTCGGCATCGGATAGGCCTTGAGGCGAACACCATCGCTATCCTCCCGACGAATGGCCCGGAAAGCGGTAGGCGCCGTAAAGAGAACGCGGACATCGTGCTCTGAAGCGATGCGCCAGAAGACGCCGGCATCCGGTGTACCAACTGGCTTTCCTTCGAATATCACGCTGGTCGCGCCTGCCAGCAGCGGTGCATAAACGATGTAGGAATGGCCGACGACCCACCCGATGTCCGAAGCCGCCCAGAACACTTCGCCCTGCTTGATGCCGAAGATATTTGCCATCGACCAATTGAGGGCGACCATGTGACCGCCATTGTCGCGCACGACCCCTTTCGGCTGGCCCGTCGTGCCTGAGGTGTAGAGAATGTAGAGTTCGTCCGTCGCACAGACGGGAATGCACTCAACGGTCACACCACGATTTCTCGCGACAGTAGTGTCGAAATCCTCGTCGCGACCGGCTGTGAGATCAGCTGCAAGCTGCGGCCTCTGCAAGACAAGGCAGTGGGCCGGCTTCGACTTCGCGATGGCAATCGCCTGATCGACCAAGGGCTTGTAGGGCACGATCCGTCCCGGCTCGAGCCCGCAACTTGCCGTGATGATGAGCTTCGCCCCCGAATCGTCGATACGGGCCGCGAGCTCATTTGCCGCAAAGCCACCGAACACGACGGAATGGACCGCGCCGATGCGCGCGCAGGCAAGCATTGAGAAAACTGCCTGCGGGACCATCGGCATATAGATGATGACGCGGTCACCCTTTGCGATTCCAAGTTGCCGGAGCGTTGCTGCAATGGCACTGACTTCAGCAAGGACGTCACCATAGCTAAACACAGCCTTGGTGCCGCTAATCGGGCTATCGTAGATAAAGGCAGTATCGTCACCACGGCCCGCTAGAACGTGCCTATCGAGACAATTGTAGCAGGTATTGGTTTCGCCCCCGGCAAACCAGCGGCCGTATGGACCACCTTCTCGCGAAAAGGTCTGCGCCGGCGGTTTGAACCAGCTGATTTCTGCCGCCGCCTCGCGCCAAAAAGCCTCCGGATCGTCCTTCCACCTGGAATAGGTCTGGCGATAGCTTCCCTGCATCTGCTCCTCCCCAGGACACGCAAGTTATCCTATCAATCTAGGAGAGGCATGGCAGGAGAGAAAGCCCGACGAAAGGAGCGTATCAGCGGGCACCGAAGATCGCGGAGCCAACGCGAACGCTGGTCGCGCCAAAGGCAATCGCGGTTTCGTAGTCGCCGGACATTCCCATCGAGAGTTTCTCGACGCCGCAAGCCTTGGCGAGCCTGGCAAGCAACGCGAAATGCGGACCCGGATTCTCGTCCGCCGGCGGAATACACATCAGGCCTTCAATGGCGAGGCCGAGTTCGTCGCGGCAAAGAGCGACAAACGCTACTGTATCATCAGGGGCGATTCCTGCCTTCTGCGGCTCAAGCCCAGTATTCACCTGAACATAGAGGCGAGGGGTCTTCGCCTGACGCTTCATTTCGTCGGCGAGCACACGGGCGATCTTTTCCCGGTCGACGGTTTCGATGACATCGAACAGCGCGACCGCCTCGGCCGCCTTGTTCGACTGCAGAGGGCCGATGAGATGAAGTTCAATGCCTGACGTCTCGGATTTCAGTTCAGGCCACTTTCCCTGGCTTTCCTGAACCCTGTTTTCCCCGAAGATCCGTTGCCCGGCCTGAAGCGCCGGGCGGATCGCGTCTGCGTCGAATGTCTTTGAAACGGCGACAAGCTGAACCGAACCGTCGGGCCGTTTCCCCTGCTGCTCGGCCGCGGAGATACGCGAGCGCACGTCGTTCAATCGCTCTTCAAGTTCCATCACTCGCCTCGACATGACTGCATGAGAAGATGGCAATGCACTAAACGCCCCGGCTGTGCTTGCCAAGGCCCACGCGCCCGAAATAGTGGCCGGCGGGCCGAGATCGGACGCTTGCGGCGCCCGTAAAACTTGACGCTACCGTGGTTTCATGGTGAAGGTCACCACCAACTTCCCCTGATCTTTCGGAAATACGAATACCATGGCAACCGAACGTTATAACCCGCGTGATGCTGAACCTCGCTGGCAGCAAAAATGGAACGAAGCGAAGGTCTTCGAGACCGACAACAGCGATCCGCGCGAGAAGTATTACGTCCTCGAGATGTTTCCGTATCCATCCGGCCGCATCCACATGGGCCATGTGCGGAATTACGCAATGGGCGACGTCGTAGCTCGCTATAAGCGCGCTCGCGGCTACAACGTTCTACATCCCATGGGTTGGGACGCCTTCGGCATGCCGGCTGAAAATGCGGCAATGGAGCGCGGTGTACATCCGGCCTCCTGGACCTACCAGAACATCGCATCGATGAAGTCCCAGTTGAAGGCGATGGGCCTCTCACTGGATTGGAGCCGCGAATTCGCAACCTGCGATGTCGCCTACTACCAGCACCAGCAGCATCTTTTCCTAGATTTCCTCGAGAAGGGGCTCGTCTATCGCAAGCAGTCGAAGGTGAACTGGGATCCGGTCGACAACACCGTTCTCGCCAACGAACAGGTGATCGACGGACGCGGCTGGCGTTCCGGTGCCCTGGTTGAGCAACGGGAACTGACGCAGTGGTTCTTCAAGATCACCGACTTCAGCCAGGATCTGCTCGAGGCATTGGACACGCTTGATCAGTGGCCGGAAAAGGTCCGATTGATGCAGAAGAACTGGATCGGTCGCTCGGAAGGCATGATGCTGCGCTGGGAGATCGTCCAGGAGACGGCTCCGGCCGGAGAAACCGAGATCGAGGTCTACACGACCCGTCCGGACACGCTATTTGGCGCCTCCTTCCTGGCTATCGCAGCCGACCATCCGCTGGCCAAGGATGCCGCAGCGAAGAATCCGGCTATCGATGCTTTCTGCGAAGAATGCCGCCGTGCTGGAACCTCACTTGCTGCGCTTGAGACTGCGGAGAAGAAGGGCATCGATACCGGCATTCGCGTCAAGCATCCGCTCGATCCGTCATGGGAATTGCCTGTCTACGTCGCAAACTTCGTCCTCATGGACTACGGCACCGGCGCGATTTTTGGTTGCCCATCCGGTGACCAGCGTGACCTGGATTTTGCACGCAAATACGACCTGCCGGTGGTTCCCGTTGTTATGCCGGCGGATGACGATGCCGCGACCTTCAGCGTCGGCGACGTTGCCTATGACGGCGATGGCGTCATGATCAATTCGCGCTTCCTTGATGGCAAGAGCACAACTGAGGCATTCGAGATCGTTGCCGACCGCCTGTCGTCAATGACGCTTGGCAATGCTCCGCAGGGTGAGCGCAGGGTGAACTTCCGCTTGCGTGACTGGGGTATCTCGCGCCAGCGCTATTGGGGTTGCCCGATCCCTGTCATCCATTGCGACGATTGCGGCGTTGTCCCGGTTCCGAAGAAGGACCTGCCGGTGCAGCTGCCGGAGGATGTAACCTTCGACCAGCCCGGCAATCCGCTCGATCGTCATCCGACCTGGCGGCACGTCGCTTGCCCGCAGTGCGCCAAGGATGCACGGCGGGAGACCGACACGATGGACACGTTTGTCGATTCGAGCTGGTATTTCACCCGCTTTACCGCTCCCTGGGAGAGCAAGCCGACCGACCAAAGCGCTGCCAATCGCTGGCTGCCAGTCGATCAGTATATTGGTGGTATCGAGCACGCGATTCTGCACCTGCTTTATTCGCGCTTTTTCACCCGGGCGATGCGCGAGACAGGCCACGTCGATGCAAAGGAGCCGTTCAAGGGTCTCTTTACCCAGGGCATGGTCGTGCACGAGACCTACAGCCGCGGCACGGGCATGGGCCGCGAGTGGGTTGCACCGGCGGATATTCGCATCGAGGAGCTGGACGGGAAACGCCGCGCCTATCACCTTTCCAGCGGGGAGGAAGTCGCGATCGGCTCGATCGAGAAGATGTCGAAGTCGAAGAAGAACGTCGTCGATCCGGACGATATCATCGCTTCTTACGGTGCAGACACTGCCCGCTTTTTCGTTCTTTCGGACTCGCCGCCTGAGCGCGACGTTATCTGGTCGGAGGCAGGCGTAGAGGGCGCCCACCGCTTCACGCAGCGGCTCTGGCGTCTGATTGCCGAGGCATCGGACAAACTTCGCGATGTTGCGCCGACTCCGGCTAAGGATGGGGAAGCTCAAGCGATTTCGCAGATCGCGCACAAAACCTTGAAGGCCGTCCAGAACGATTATGATCGTCTCTGGTTTAATAAGGCCGTCGCGAGGATCTACGAGCTCGTCAATGCCCTGGCGTCGCCATTGACCCGCGTCGCTGCAGGCGAAGGCGATACGGCGTATCGCGCCGCAGCGCGGGACGCGGCCGAGATCCTTATCCAGTTGGTAGCACCAATGACGCCGCATCTGGCTGAGGAGTGCTGGGCGGCGCTGGGCAACGGCGGATTGCTGGCGCACACTGATTGGCCGCGTTATGACGAAACCCTCGTCGTTGAAAACGATGTGATTTTGCCGGTTCAGATCAACGGCAAGAAGCGCGCCGAATTGACAATTTCTCGCGACGCAGATCAGAATGCCGTCACCGAGGGTGTGCTCGCATTGGATGACGTCAAGAAGGCGCTGAACGGTCAGACGCCTAAGAAGATCATCGTGGTTCCACAAAGGATTGTGAACATTGTCGTTTGATATCGCTTTTAAGCTGGTGCGCGGCACCGGCATTGCCGCAATCCTAGCGTCCACGGCTTTTCTCGCATCCTGCCAGGTTCGCCCTCTTTATTCCGAAAGTTCCGGCGCTGCGGGCAAGCTGGCGTCCGTCGGTTTCTCGGAAGCGGGGGGTCGCGTTGAGCAAGAGGTTCGCAATCGACTGATTTTTATCGCTTCGCGTGGCGCCGGCGAGCCTGAGAATCCCGAATACAAGGTTGAATTCAGCGCTCGCTCGAATGTCATCAGCACGCTGCTGGTGGCGTCGTCAGACGAATCGCTTGCCGGACGTGCGACCGTCAGCGTCGACTACACTCTGAAGTCCACAAAGGACGGCCACGTCATCAAGGCCGGCAATCGTTATGCCACTGCGCTCGTCGACTTCCCAGCTCAGGAATTTGCCAAGCAACGCGCCATCCGCGACGCCGAGAACCGCGCCGCACGGCAGGCTGCTGAGTTCGTTGGTGCCGATATTGCGGCTGCGCTTGGCCGCTGAGGAGCGGATGCATGGCGGAAATCAAATCGCACGAGTTTGAAGGCTTTCTTGAGCGATCCGCCCGCAACTACCGGCTCTTTGTGATTTATGGGCCGGATCGCGGTCTTGTTTCGGAGCGCGCCACCTCGCTGGCCGGCAGGACGGGCGTGGCATTGGATGATCCGTTTTCGCTGATCAAGCTCGATATCGGCGACCTACAGCGCGATCAAGGTCGCCTCTTGGACGAGGCGGGAGCAATTGGCCTTTTCGGAGGTGACAAGCTCATCTGGATCCGTGGTGCAGCCAACGAGAAATATCTTGTCGACTCCCTCCAGGTTCTTTCAGCGAACATGCCGGACGGCACATTCGTTCTTATCGAGGGCGGTGACCTCAAGAAGGGCTCGCTGCTGCGGAAAGCCGCCGAGACAGCACGCACTGTCATGGCGATACCCTGCTATGCCGACGATGCCCGCGCCCTCAACGGCCTTATAGATAGCGAACTTTCAAGCGCTGGCCTGGGCATCACGCCCGATGCACGCCAGGCCCTGCTGGAGCTGATAGGGGGGGATCGGATTGCCTCTCGCAACGAACTGCGAAAGCTGGCGCTCTATTGTCGGGGAAAATCGACCATCGAAGAGCACCACGTTACGGAAATAATAGGCGACGCCAGCGCCATCTCGGTGGACGACGCCGTCGATGCCGTCCTTAGCGGAAATCCAAGCAGCTTCCTGCATGCAATGCAAAAGATCATATCGTCGAAGACAGCGGTGTTTCTCGTGATCCAGGCCTGTCTGAAGCAGTTTCAGTTGCTGGACGCCATGAAGACGGAGATGGAGGAGAAGCGATTGCCGGCCGCTCAGGTCATGCAGACGCTTGGTCGTCATCTGCATTTCCGACGCAAGCCGATTATGGAGCAGGCATTGCGTACCTGGTCCGCTGAAGCGGTGGCACGAGAAGCAAACCGTCTGCAGGCGGCAATCTTGCAGACGCGCAAACGGGCGTCGTTGGAAGACAGCATCGCCCTACAGACCCTGCTATCGACGACACTGCAATCGGCGCGCCGATAGCGATTCCATTTAGCGGCGCTCGAGCAGCCGGCAGATTTCTTCCAATTGTTCCAACGACTTATAGGAAATTCTGATCTGGCCGCCGCCTGCCTTGTGATTGATCGTCACGTCCAGGCCGAGCGTATCCGACAAGGTGCGTTCCAGGGCGAGCGTATCTGAATCCTTCTGATCCTTCTGATGCCCCGGGATCTTCGGCTCCGACTGAGCCTTGATATCATTCTGCGCCAAACGCTCCGCGTCACGGACCGACATGCCTTTCGAAACGATCGTGCGGGCGAGGGCGGTCGGATCGGAAGTCGGCACCAAGGCGCGGGCATGACCGGCCGAGAGGCTTCCCGCGGCCAAAAGGTCCCGAACGGGCTCTGGCAGTTTCAAGAGACGCAGCGAATTCGCCACGTGACTGCGGCTCTTGCCGATAATTTCGCCGAGATCGTTCTGGGTATAGCCATACTCCGCCATCAACTGCTCGTAGCCGAGGGCCTCTTCCAGCGGATTGAGGTCGGAGCGCTGAACGTTCTCTACGATTGCAATCTCAAGAGCGGTTTTGTCATCGACATCGCGCACGATCACCGGGATCTCAACGAGGCCTGCAAGCTGTGCCGCGCGCCACCGTCTCTCGCCGGCTATAATCTCGAACTGGCTGGCGGCCAATGTGCGAACCACAATGGGCTGCACGATACCGTGCTGCCGGATCGAGCCCGCGAGCTCATGCAATTCGCCGTCGTCGAAAAACCGTCGAGGATTGCGCGGATTGCGAGTGACGAACTCGATCGGGACCATCCGATCGGCGCTGACCCCTGGCTTGGCCGCATCAACGGGCATCGGTTGGTCCATCTCACCAATCAATGCGGCCAGGCCACGGCCGAGCCTTCTTTTCGAGATGTCATCGCTCATATCTAAACTCGCCATTCTCTTTCAAATCACGCCGCGAGGCGCTGCCGTTCGCGCTGAATAACTTCCGACGCCAGCTGGAGATATGCCTGACTGCCGGCGCACTTCAGGTCGTACAGAATTGCTGGCTTGCCATAGGAGGGTGCCTCAGACACGCGAACATTTCGAGGAATCAATGTGTGGTAGACCTTCTCCCCTAAATGCGTGCGAACATCGTTAACAACCTGTTGCGCCAGATTGTTGCGGGAATCGAACATCGTCAGCACTATCCCCTGGATATCGAGGCGGGGGTTTACGGTACGTCGAACCTGATCGACTGTCTCCAGGAGTTGGCTGAGCCCTTCCAACGCAAAGAATTCACATTGAAGAGGCACAAGCACGGAATGGGCCGCCGCCATTGCATTCATCGTGAGCAGATTGAAAGAGGGAGGGCAGTCAACAAGGATGTAGGAGAAGCGGAAAGCCTCCTCTTTGGCGAGGGCTTTCTTGAGCTTGAAAACGCGATCGCTTTGGCTTGCAATCTCCATCTCAATGCCGAGCAAGTCCATCGTGGACGGCACGATGTACAGATTTGGAACAGCGGTCTCCTGCGACACCTCTTCGATGCCATAGTCACCAAGCAAAAGATCATAGGAAGATAGCCGGCGATGTTTACGATCGATCCCCAAGCCGGTGCTGGCGTTACCCTGCGGGTCGAGATCGACGATCAAGACCCGCTCGCCGATCGCCGCCAAAGCTGTTGCCAAGTTGATGGCAGTCGTGGTCTTGCCGACGCCACCTTTCTGATTTGCAATGGTGATTATACGATTTCGTTCGCCAGCCATAGCCAAAGCCCGATCTGTTAAGCCACACGCTGGAGATTGAAGATTTCCAAAACGACAGAATCCTGCTCGACAGCGCTCTTATGTTCTAACAGATCGAATCTCCAGTCACCATGCGCTTTCTCGATCTCGCTCCGGTAATCCCGGCCTTTGTGAAAATAAGCTCGGAGACTTGCATTCCGTTTCGACCACGGTTCAATAAAACCCAGCAACTTCCCTAGGTCGGCGAGGGCCCGAGCGGAAACAAAGTCGCAATTCTCTACGATTGCAGGTGCGTCTTCTATTCGCACAGCGTGAATAGAGCCTCTACCGGCGGTTTCCCGGAGCGCCGTGCGCAGAAAGGCCGCCTTCTTATGGTTGCTCTCCACGAGATGGACCCATCCATCATCGAGCTCCGCCAGCATGATGGCCGTCACAATGCCCGGAAAGCCACCCCCGCTGCCTAGGTCGATCCACGTGCGAGGAAGAGGCTGGAGCTGGAAGATTTGCACCGAGTCTGCAATGTGCCGGCTCCAGGCATCGGCAAGCGTTGACGGCGCAGTCAGGTTGATCGACTTCGCCCACTTTTGAAAGAGGGCCACAAAGTGTTCGAGACGCTCCTGTGTTTCACGTGAAACACGTCGGCCGTTCAGTTGCATGGTAGGACTCTCGCAGATTGCAATAGGACAACGTTAAGCAGATGCCGCAACATCCGCCGCGCCGCGACGCAGGTGCACGAGCAACAGCGAAATCGCAGCGGGCGTCATCCCATCGATCTTTGTTGCCTGTGCAACGTTGTAGGGTCGGATATTACGCAACTTCTGCTTCAGTTCGTTGGACAGCCCGGACAGCAGATCGAAATCGAAGTCAGACGGTATCACGCGGTCTTCATCTCGCTTCACGTGCGCGATATCAGCTGACTGCCGTTCCATGTAAACCGCGTAGCTCGCTTCTATTTCCAGCGCTTCAGCCACGCGGCCATTCAGCCCATTTAGTTCAGGCCAGATCGGCGCAAGAGCCGGCAGGCTAATATCCGGGTAGGACAGAAGCTCATAAGCCGACCGCCGTTGCCCATCCTGGTTCAGCTTTAGACCGAATCGCCCCGCTTCGCTTGGCGTCACGGAAAGTGATGTCAGCTGAGCGCGCCCCGCATCCAGCGCCTCGCCATAGGCTTCAAAACGGTCCCGGCGACCAGCCGAGACTGCGCCGATCTGTATTGCCAACGGCGTCAGCCGGACATCCGCATTGTCAGCCCTCAACGATAAGCGGTATTCGGCCCGGGATGTGAACATACGGTATGGTTCAGCAACGCCGCGCGAGGTCAGGTCATCCACCATCACACCGATATAGGAATCGGTTCTGCTGAAACGAACCTCGTCCTGACCGCCAGCCAGGCGCGCAGCATTGATGCCAGCGACGAGGCCTTGAGCTCCAGCCTCCTCGTATCCCGTCGTTCCATTGATCTGCCCAGCCAAAAACAGGCCTGGCATCTTCTTCACTTCGAGCGATGGTTTCAACTCGCGCGGATCGACATGATCGTACTCAATCGCATAACCCGGCTGCACAATGCGGACCCGTTCGAGACCAGGAATGGTATGAATGAACGCATCCTGGATCTCGGCGGGGAGGGATGTCGAGATACCGTTGGGATAGACTGTGCTGTCATCCAGGCCTTCCGGCTCAAGAAAGACTTGGTGTCCATCACGTTCGCCAAACTTAACCAGCTTATCCTCGATCGACGGGCAATAGCGCGGTCCGACGCCTTCAATCTGCCCCGAATACATGGCCGAACGCTTCAAATTCTCGACGATGATGCGATGGGTCGCCTCCGTCGTGCGCGTAACGCCACAGGTGATTTGTGGGTTCAAGATATGATCTGTCATGAAAGAGAAGGGGACAGGATCCTCGTCCGCTCCCTGTTGGCCGACACTCTCCCAATCGATCGTCGTCCCATCCAGCCGCGCCGGCGTTCCGGTCTTCAGCCGCCCGAGACGAACGCCCAAATTTAAGAGCGTTTGAGAAAGCCCCACCGATGGCTGTTCACCAACGCGACCTGCGGGTATCTTTTGGTCGCCGATGTGAATGAGTCCACGCAGGAAGGTCCCCGTTGTCAACACAACTGATGCGCACTTGAGAATCCGGCTATCTTTCATGACAACCGCGGCGATCCGACCGTCTTTAATGGATAGATCGAACGCGTCGCCCTCGACCACAGTGAGATTCTCAATGCTCTCGATCTCCGCAAGCATAGCCTGCCGATAGAGCTTCCGATCCGCTTGGCTACGCGGGCCGCGAACAGCCGGCCCCTTCTTTCGATTCAGCATCCGGAACTGAATACCGGCCGCATCAGCAACGCGGCCCATCAGACCGTCCATGGCATCGATCTCTCGGACCAGGTGTCCTTTGCCAAGTCCTCCAATCGCCGGATTGCAAGACATGATCCCGATGGTATCGCGACGATGAGTCACCAGCGCCGTGTTCGCGCCAAGGCGCGCGGCGGCGGCAGCGGCTTCGCATCCAGCATGCCCGCCTCCGATGACGATGACATCGAACCGTGAGGTATCCATTATTTAAGCTCCTGAGATCGTCAGGTGATGAGCGATGTCGCCCAGGGAGTCAAGGCGTTTCACGTGAAACCAGACGACAGGGCATGATTCCGATGTTTCACGTGAATCATTTTCCGATGCAGAATTCAGCGAAGATGACATCAAGCAAATTCTCGACATCCACACGCCCAGTCACTCGTCCCAGGGCGTCACTCGCGACACGCAGGTCCTCGGCCCGTAGATCCAGACCGCGATGGGAGTCGTGAAGGGACGTTCGCAGCGCAAGCAATGCCTGTGTCAGCGTTTCCTTGTGGCGTGCGCGGCTCGGGATCGCCATGGACTGGGGGTGGACTTTTGTTCTTAGGCGCTCAACGATCAAGGCTCGGAGTGCATCGAGACCAGTCGCATGCGTGGTCGAGATCAATAGATCATACGCTCGAGCGCTTTGACGCGGCAAATCGGATTTCGTCCCCACCAGAACGGCATCGTCGGCCAGTTCCTCTGCTCCGCTTTCAATCGACACGTCCTCGATGAAGATCACCAGGTCGGCCTCTGCGATGATCTTCTCGGCCCGTCGAATGCCCTCGCGCTCCACGATCTCATCCGTCTCGCGCAGACCGGCAGTGTCGTAGAGCCTGACAAGATAGCCATCCATGCTAAGATCGACGTGGAGCACATCCCGTGTCGTGCCAGCAATGTCAGTGACGATCGCAACATCGCGCATCGCCAGAGCGTTCATAAGGCTCGATTTGCCGGCATTCGGCCTGCCCGCTATGACGACCTTGAACCCATCGCGGATGATCTCTCCGGCTTCGAGTTGCTCCAGATGGTTCTTCAATTCGTTGACCAGGCTCGCCACATCCGCCCAAACCTGATCTGAGACCGAACCCGGAACATCTTCTTCGTCGGGAAAGTCCAGTTCAGCCTCGATCAGCGCGCGTGCACGCGTCAGCCTATCTGACCAGCCGTAGTAGATTGACGATAATCCCCCGGAGCTTTGCTCGACAGCAAGACGCCGCTGCATCTCCGTTTCCGCAGCGATAAGATCTGCTAGGCCTTCAGCCTCGATTAAGTCCAGCTTCCCGTTCTCAAATGCTCGCCGTGAAAATTCGCCTGGTGCCGCCGCCCGCAAATTGCGGAATTGGGCGAGCTCACGATGCAAGGCGTCGACAACCGCGCGGCCGCCATGCAGGTGCAGCTCGGCAACATTCTCGCCGGTAAAGGAATGGGGTGCCGGAAAGAACAGAATAAGGCCGGTGTCGATGACAAGACCATTACGAGTCCGAATCGATCGTAATGCTGCCTGGCGCGCAGGCGGCACGTCGCCAACGAGGGCGGTGACAACCGCCGGCACTTCCTCCCCACTGATTCTAACGACGGCCAAGCCGGCCGGGACAGGACCACTCGATAGCGCGAAGATGGTTTCGTTGCTCGACGACATTTTCCTACTCCAGTTCAAGGCTGAAGAGAGTTTTCGCTAGAAATGGAAAAGCCGGCCACAGCAGTGACCGGCTTATCAAAGAATCCGGCTAAGGATCACGTATTCATAGAATCGAAGAAGTCGGGATTGTTCTTCGTCTGTTTCAACTTGTCGATCAGGAATTCGATCGCGTCGGTCGTTCCCATCGGAGCCAGAATGCGCCGCAGCACGAAGATCTTCTGGAGATCCTGACGCGGCACGAGGAGGTCTTCCTTACGCGTGCCGGACTTCAAAATGTCCATGGCCGGGAAGATACGCTTATCGGCAACCTTACGGTCTAGAACGATTTCCGAGTTACCGGTTCCCTTGAACTCTTCGAAAATCACTTCGTCCATGCGGCTGCCGGTATCGATAAGCGCGGTCGCGATGATCGTAAGCGAACCACCTTCTTCAATGTTGCGCGCTGCGCCGAAGAAGCGCTTCGGGCGCTGCAGGGCGTTCGCATCGACGCCACCCGTGAGAACCTTACCGGACGAGGGGACAACCGTGTTGTATGCGCGGCCGAGGCGCGTAATCGAATCCAGCAGGATCACAACATCACGGCCGTGCTCCACAAGGCGCTTTGCCTTTTCGATAACCATTTCCGCCACCTGCACATGGCGTACAGCGGGTTCGTCGAACGTCGAGGAGATGACTTCGCCGCGAACGGAACGCTGCATGTCCGTGACTTCTTCCGGACGTTCGTCGATGAGAAGAACAATCAGATAGCACTCGGGATGATTCGCCGTAATCGAGTGCGCGATGTTCTGCAGCAGAACCGTCTTACCGGTACGCGGCGGAGCGACGATCAGTCCGCGCTGGCCCTTGCCAAGCGGCGCGACGAGATCGATGACGCGCGGCGAAAGATCCTTCGAGGTCGGGATATCCAATTCCATCCTGAAGCGTTCGTTCGGATAGAGCGGTGTCAGGTTATCGAAATGCACCTTGTGACGGATCTTCTCGGGATCGTCGAAATTGATGGTGTTGACCTTGAGCAGCGCAAAGTAGCGTTCGCCTTCCTTAGGCCCGCGGATTGGACCCTCTACCGTGTCGCCGGTCTTCAAAGAGAAGCGGCGGATCTGGGAGGGTGAGATGTAGATATCGTCCGGGCCCGGGAGGTAGTTGGCGTTGGCAGAGCGCAGGAAGCCAAAGCCATCCTGGAGCACTTCAACGACGCCTTCGCCGATAATCTCCACATCCTGGCTGGCAAGCACCTTCAGGATCGCAAACATCAATTCCTGTTTGCGCATCGTGCTCGCATTTTCGACCTCGAGCGATTCGGCAAATGCCAGCAGATCCGTCGGGGACTTACTCTTAAGTTCTTGAAGCTTCATTTCAGCCATGAAGTGACCATTACTCTTAAATTCGGGGGGGAGGCGATGTCGAGGGCTGTAATCGGTCCTGCGAAGGGATCGCAGACGATCGAACTTTACATACATGCCACAAGGATGAGGTGGAGCGAAAATAGCGAGTAAGGCTCACCGCCGCAAGGGGGCTGCTTAAAATCAAGCAAATTTAACCGAACCCGCTTTTTCTCAGAACGGCTTGACCACGACGAGAATGACAATCGCGATCATCAGAACCGTCGGCGCCTCGTTCATGAAGCGCCAATAACGCGCTGAATGGCGGTTCTCATCGCGCTCGAACGCCCTTGCCGCCCGCGAGAAAAAAACATGAACGGCAGTCAGAAGCACAACCAGGCCGATCTTCGCGTGCAGCCAACCGCCCTGGAAACCATATACGGACCAAGCGAGATAAAGACCAAAGATCCAGGTCAGCATCATAGCCGGGTTCATGATCACCCTGAGCAGGCGGCGCTCCATCACCTTAAAGGTCTCCGACTGCGTCGAGCCCGGTTCCGCATCGGTATGGTAGATGAAGAGCCGAGGCATATAGAACAGACCAGCCATCCACGAGATCACCGCGATAACATGAAGAGCCTTTATCCAGAGATAGAGATTGTCCGGGTTCCAGAGGAATAGTCCCAGGCCGAGAAGCACGAAAAACAGGATCGCAAAGTGGGCACGGCGACGCGCATAGGTGCCCGGCCTCTCATCCGTCTGCTTTGCCATGTGCTAGCGTCTCCAACCGCGGACCTGCTCGACGAGCAGCGCCACGTTCCGAGGGTCCGCCTGTGGCGTGATCCCGTGACCGAGATTGAATATCAGCGGACCATTGCCGAGCTTGTCGAGAATATCATTGATCCCCTCCGACAGCGCCGCACCGCCGGCGACCACACGCATCGGATCAAGATTGCCTTGCACGGCTCCGTCCTTCTGCAGCTCCGCGGCAAAATCCAAAGGCACCGACCAGTCGAGCCCGATCGCATCAGCCTTCGTCTTCTGCCGGTAATCTCTCAGCAGGAACCCAGCGCCTTTGGCAAAGGCAATCACTCGAGCGTTCGGACGCCGCGCCTTGATAGACGCGATCATCCGTGCAACAGGCTTCACGGCGAAAGCCTCGAATTCCCGCTCGCCGAGAACACCAGCCCAGGAATCGAAAATCTGCACGGCATCGGCACCCGCGTCGATCTGCGCGACCAAATAATCGGCCGACACCTCGGCCAGGACTGCAAGCAAGCGTTCGAAGGCCTTCGGATACTTGTAGGCAAATAGCCGCGCTGGAGCCTGGTCAGGCGTTCCATGGCCAGCGATCATATAAGTCGCAACCGTCCACGGTGCGCCGCAGAAACCGAGCAGGGTCGTCTCGGAAGGCAGTTCCCGTCGCAGGCGCTCCACCGTTTCCAGAACCGGCTTCAGGTAGGCGATGACATGCTCTGTCTCGATCCCGTCGATGCCAGCTTCGTCGATCGGATCCATTTCCGGTCCATGTCCTTCCGTGAAGCGAACGTTGCGCTTCATCGCATCCGGAATCACAAGGATATCCGAGAAGAGGATGGCTGCATCAAAGCCATAACGGCGGATAGGTTGGAGCGTTACCTCAACTGCGTGATCAGGCGTATAACAGAGGTCAAGGAAACTCCCGGCTTTCGCGCGCGTTTCTCTGTACTCGGGGAGATATCGTCCCGCCTGTCTCATCAGCCAGATTGGAGGAGGACTGAGCGTTTCGCCGTCCAAGACTCTCATGATTTTCCGACCGCTTTCACCCACGCGCTTCTTCCCTATAAAAATACAAAGATATTTTAAAAGGTTTCTATTTCTTAGAGTCTGTTTCTATCAAGGATTAAAATCTGTCCACGGCCGGAGCGTTTTGTCGCGCCATCGCCGATTCCAATGGACCGAATAACAGCTTATCAAGCCGATATCGTGGATAACTAAGAAAACGCAAATGATTCCAATCAAATAAAAGGCAGCCTTTTGGCGTTGAACTGTGGAAAAGCCTTGGAAAGGCGCGGAACTTTCAGAAGCTGTCCACAGAACCAACAAAGCGCGTTTAGCAGCTCCAACGAAATTCCATTTGTGGAAAAGGCGGCATGTTTTCCCTTGCCTTACCCGTGCCGCGTCTCTTAGCTCTCCGTTGTCCAGTCTTTTCAACAGGCCCCGGAAAATAGCGTGGAGAACCGCACGAACTTCTTCCATCTGCATCTGATTTCTGACTCGACCGGCGAAACGTTGATTTCGGCCGGGCGCGCCGCGTCGGCACAATTCAAATCCGCTCAGCCGATCGAACACGTCTATCCGCTGGTCCGAAATCGCAAGCAGCTTCTGCAGGTTCTGCAGACGATTGATAGTCAGCCTGGGATCGTTCTCTATACGATCGTTGACCGTGAACTCGCGACGTTGGTCGATCAGCGCTGTGCGGAGATGGGTGTCGCTTCCGTGAACGTGCTCGAGCCCGTCATGGACGCCTTTCAGATCTATCTTGGCGCACCGTCACGCCGGCGTGTCGGTGCCCAGCATGTGATGAATGCCGGCTATTTCGCTCGCATCGAAGCGCTCAATTTCACGATGGATCACGACGACGGCCAGATGCCCGATGATTACAATGACGCCGACGTCGTGATTCTCGGCATCAGTCGGACGTCGAAAACGCCGACGAGCATCTACCTCGCTAATCGTGGTATCAAGACCGCCAACATCCCCGTCGTCTATGGCGTGCCGCTCCCGGAAAGCCTGTTCGCGACCACCAAACCCTTGATCGTCTGTCTGATCGCTACCACCGATCGCATCTCTCAGGTCCGGGAGAACCGTATCCTCGGAGCGACACCCGGTTTTGATCGCGGGCAATACACGGACCGAGCCGCCATATCGGAGGAGTTGAAATACGCACGGTCGCTCTGCGCCCGGCACAATTGGCCACTCATCGACGTGACGCGCCGCTCCATCGAAGAGACCGCGGCGGCGATTGTTGCTCTCCGTCCGAAGCTGCGTTAAGCGCTGCCGCACCAAACCTGTTCGAGGCTCCATGACACCGAAGCTTATCCTCGCATCCTCCAGCCCGTTCCGTCGCATGTTGATGCAAAATGCCGGCCTCACCTTCGAGGTTCATGCGGCTCATATTGACGAGCGGTCGGTCGAAGCGCCGCTCGAACGAGAAGGCGCAACACCGGATGCCGTGGCCCTCGTTCTCGCCAAGGCGAAGGCGAAAGAAGTCAGTGATCGGTATCCGGCCTGCCTAGTGATCGGCTCGGACCAAACGATGTCTCTTGGCCCGCAGACCTTTCATAAGCCCAGGGATATGGCTGATGCGGAGAACCACCTTCGCATACTGTCGGGCCAGACGCACCGGTTGAACAGTGCGATCGCGATCGCCTACGACGGCGACATCGTCTGGGAGCATGTTTCACACGCTGAGCTGACGATGCGTCCGCTGGATGCGGATTTTATCCAGCGGCATTTGAAGCGCGTCGGAGAGAGGGCACTCACGAGCGTCGGCGCTTACCAACTCGAGGGGGAGGGGCTTCAATTGTTTTCGCGGATCGACGGGGACTATTTTACAATCCTGGGATTACCGATGCTACCTCTGTTGGAAAAGTTGAGAGAATTGGGTGCGATTGATGGATGATTCACGTGAAACATTTGGGCCGCGGGCTTTCGTCACGGGATTTCCTGTCAAACACTCCCGGTCGCCTCTGATCCATGGCTATTGGCTCAAGACACTCGGACTACCGGGATCGTATCGCGCCCATGAAGTCGCACCAGCCGATTTTCCAGCCTTTATCGCATTGCTGAAGAGCGGCCAGGCTGGCTTCCTAGGCGGCAACGTCACGATCCCGCACAAGGAAATGGCGTTCAAACTCGCTGACGATCCAGACGCGCTTTCTAAAGAGCTTGGTGCATCCAATACGCTTTGGATGGAGGGGGGCCGGCTCAAAGCGACGAACACGGATGGAGGCGGCTTCACCGCAAATCTGGACGAGCGTCATCTTGGCTGGGACAAGGCGCACTCGGCCGTGGTCCTCGGTGCCGGCGGTGCGAGCCGCGCCATCATTCAGGCGCTGCGCGATCGGGGCATCAAGGAAATTCATCTGGTCAACAGGACGGTCGGACGCGCTCAGGAATTGGCGGATAGGTTTGGCTCGAGCGTAAAAGCGCATTCGATGGCAGCCCTGGCGGAAGTCATGCACGGCGCCGGCCTTTTCGTGAACACGACTTCGCTTGGCATGGACGGCGAGGATGCGCCGGAGATCGATTTTTCGCCGCTGCTCTCCGATGCCGTCGTAACGGATATCGTCTACGTCCCCCTGAAGACTCCTTTCCTTGTCCAAGCCGAACGGCAAGGATTTGCCGTTGTCGATGGTCTCGGCATGCTGTTGCATCAGGCCGTTCCAGGTTTTGAGAAATGGTTCGGGCATCGCCCGAAGGTTGATGACAAGCTGCGCGCGCTGATTATCGAGGATATGGACAAGCACTGATGTTGCGGATCGGACTGACCGGCTCGATTGGAATGGGCAAATCAACAATGGGAAAGCTCTTCGCAGAAGCGGGGGTGCCTGTGAATGATTCCGATGCCGTCGTCCATGATCTTTATGCGGGGGAGGCGGCGCCCCTTGTCGATGCTGCCTTTCCCGGAACCATGAAAGAGGGTGCCGTCGATCGGCAGGAACTGGCTCGCCAGCTGGCTGGAAGTGCCGACGGGTTCAAGCGCCTTGAAGCCATCGTCCACCCGCTCGTGAGGAAACGTGAAGCAGAATTCATCGAACGCGAGCGGCAGCGTGGCTCGCCGATGGTGCTGCTCGATATCCCGCTGTTGTTCGAAACAGGAGCCGAGAGCAGGGTCGATGTGATCGTGGTCGTTAGCTGTGATCCACAGATACAGCGCGAACGCGTACTTGCGCGGCCAGGCATGACAGTGGAAAAATTCGATATGATTCTTGCGCGCCAGACGCCGGATGCGGAAAAGCGCGCAAGAGCCGATTATGTGATCGATACCGCGCATAGCATCGAAACGGCCAGAAAACGGGTCGCCGAGATCGTCTCGGATCTGAAGCGGCGGCTCACCAGCGGGGACTTCCTGAATGCGTGAAATCATTTTCGATACGGAAACCACGGGCCTGGATAACCGTGTGGACCGCATTATCGAGATCGGCGGCATCGAGCTTTTCAATCATTTTCCGACTGGGAATACGCTCCACATCTACATCAATCCGGGCGACCAGAAAGTGCACCCGGACGCGCTTGCCGTGCACGGCATCACCGATGAGTTTTTGAAGGACAAGCCTTCGTTCGCAGATGTTGCGCAGCAAATTATCGACTTCTTTGGCGACGCGAAGTGGATCGCGCATAACGCCACGTTCGATATGGGCTTTATAAACGCTGAGCTCGCAAGGCTCGATTTGCCGCCGATCCTGCCCGACCGCGTGCTCGATACGCTGTCGATGGCGCGCCGCAAGCATCCGATGGGACCCAACTCCCTCGATGCACTTTGCCGCCGCTATGGCATCGATAATACGCATCGAACGAAGCACGGCGCGCTTCTCGACTCCGAACTGCTGGCCGATGTCTACATCGAGATGATCGGTGGTCGTCAGGCCGCCCTTGGCCTCGGCACCGTCGCGAGTAATTCGGCAGGTCAGGAAAGCTTGGTGGAGGAGATTATTATCGGGACGCTTGTGCGTCCGCGGCCCCTTGCGCCACGTCTCAGCGAAGCAGAGCAGCAAGCTCATGACGCGCTGATTGCCAAACTCGGCGCGAAGGGCGTCTGGGGAAAATACGATCTCGCAAACTAAAAATGCCCGGGGCGACCCGGGCATTTCATTTTGTGGCAGCGTGCTATGCGCGAACTGTTAGTTCGTGGTTGCCTGTACCTTGGCACGGGCCTGCTCTTCGGCAACCCGCTGCGCAAACATCTGAGAGAAATCGATCGGATCGATCATCAGGGGCGGGAAGCCGCCATTGCGCGTGACGTCGGCAATGATCTGACGTGCGAACGGGAACAGCATGCGCGGGCACTCGATGAAGAGAACCGGCAGCATGTGCTCCTGCGGGAACCCGGCAATCCGGAAGACGCCGCCATAGACGAGTTCGGTATGGAATACCGTTTTGTCGCCATCCTTGGCTTCGGCGTTCAGAGACAGAACGACATCGAAATCCGTATCGGAGAGCGGATTGGCGTTGACGTTGACATTGATATTGATGGCCGGAGCCTTGTCACGCGCCTGCAGCGAACGCGGAGCACCCGGATTTTCGAAAGAGAGATCCTTGGTGTACTGCGCAAGGATGGTAAGGCTCGGGCTCGTTGCACCGTTATTGCTGTTTTCGTCGGCCATTGGCTTTTCCTCGAGGGCATTGGATGGTGCCGCTCTATCATTTCGGGCATAGTGTTACAACCCTGGGCCAGTCGGCCGGCGGGGACGGTTCCTCACTTGCCGAGATGCTTCCCTGACCAGGGAGAGTTGTCGTTGGGTTCGCGTCGATAATCCTCGTCGTCGAGGTCGACGATCTTGGAGTCCTTGGGGCGGCTCGACGTGTCGAAGCCGCTCGTTGAGCCGACGACGACGAAACGGCGGCTGATATATTGCCAGGCAAGATCGCGCACAGCCGGAATGAAGATCAACAAAGCCACGATGTCGGTGATGAAGCCGGGGATCATCAGCAACAGGGAAGCGATCACGAACATCGCCGGTCGAAGCAGCTCGCGCCCCGGCACCATGCCGTTTCGCCCCTCCGCAGACATACGGCGGAGAATCCCGATGCCCTGGCGCCTGAGCAGGCCCATGCCCACCATGAAGCTCAATATGACAAGCGCCAGCGTCGGCCAAAGCCCGATCGCCTTTCCGACAAGCACGAAACCGGCAATCTCGGCGAGCGGAAGCAGCAGCAGAAAACCAGGCAGGATCTTCAAGGGCATCGTTTTATTCCGGCTGAGCCGGACTCCGTTGGAGGGTCGCGTTGTCGACCCTATTTGAATCATCTGTATAGGCGGACTATATGGGAGTACAAATCAGGGATGTTAACAGCGGCAGCGGCGGGATATGGGTTCAAACGACTTCATCACATTGTTTTTTCTTGTGGCGGCGGTGCTGATTTTTTTGCAGCTGCGCAGCGTTCTCGGCCGCCGTACGGGCAATGAGAAACCCCCGCGCGATCTTTATACGCCGCGGGATGCCGTTGGACCTGATTCTCCTGATGCCGGGAAAGTGGTGACCCTGCCGCGCCGTGACGCAGCGACTGAGGAAGACGATCGCTTTGCGGCAATCGATGCTTTCGCACCAGCCGGCACCTCACTCAATGAATCGCTGCGCGAAATCAACAAGGCAGACGCTTCCTTCAATCCGAAGGAATTCGTCAATGGCGCCCGCATGGCCTATGAGATGATCGTGATGGCGTTTGCGGACGGCGATCGTAAGACGCTGAAGAACCTGCTGTCGCGTGAAGTCTATGACGGCTTCGACGCAGCCATTACCGAGCGCGAGTCCAAAGGCGAGAAGGTGAAATCGACCTTCGTAGGCATCGACAAGGCGGAAATCGCCAGCACCGAGATTAAGGGCACGGAGGTGCAGATTACCGTTCGTATCGTCAGCCAGTTGATTTCCGCCACTTACGACAAGGTCGATAAGCTCATCGATGGCGACGCGGAGAACGTTGCCGAGGTCAATGATCTCTGGACGTTTGCGCGCGATACCCGCTCCCGCGATCCCAACTGGAAACTCGTGGCCACCGAATCGGAACATGAGTGAAGACACTCCGGGCTTTGCCCTTCAAGCAATAAGCTTTGACGATCTGCAAGGCTGGAAGGATGATGATCCTTCCAGCCTTTTTGAAGCGATGGAAGCATGCCGGCGGCAGGTCATTGACATCAAGCCGTATCGGACGGGCTCGCTCGGCCTGACGGCTCAGGACCTTCTACCGTTGCTTGAAGCAGCGCGCAGCGAGAATATCTCGTCGGCAGCCGATGCCCGAACCTTCTTCCAATCCCACTGTCGACCCTTCAGAATTCGTCGCATCGACGGCAATCCGGGCTTCGTCACCGCTTTCTACGAGCCTGAGATTATGGTCTCGGCCGTGCCGGATGATGAGTATCGCTTTCCCTTCTATCGCCGCCCCGAAGACCTGATCGACCTTGATGAGGGTAATCGCCCTGTGGGTCTGCCGGACAGCTACGCTTTCGGCCGGCTGACCTCCGATGGCATTGAAGCCTACCCGGATCGGCGGGCAATCGATGAAGGCTTCCTGGCGGGCAGGGGATTGGAGATTGCCTGGGCAAAGTCGAAGGTCGACGTCTTCTTCGTCCATGTTCAAGGTGCGGCGCGTTTGCGCTATCCTCATGGCAGGGTTGGACGCATCACCTATGCGGCAAAGGCGGGACATCCTTTCTCGGCGATCGGCAAGCTACTCATCGAGCGCGGGGAAATCGAACGATCCGAGATTTCGATGCAGACTATTCGGCGCTGGCTCGGCGACCATCCTCGGCAGGTGGATGAGGTCCTGTGGCACAATCGCTCCTACATTTTCTTCCGCGAAGTCCCGAGCGCAGATCTGAACGCCGGGCCCGTGGCCGCAGCAAAAGTGCCGCTGATTGCCGGCCGTTCGCTCGCCGTCGATCGGCTCATCCATACTTTTGGCTTCCCGTTTTTCATTCGGTCCGAGAATCTTGTCCATCTCGATGGCGACAAGCCGTTCGCGCGAGTGATGCTGGCTCTCGACACGGGCTCTGCCATCGTCGGTCCGGCGAGGGGTGATATTTTCACCGGGTCAGGGGATGATGCAGGAGAGCTCGCTGGAACAGTGCGCCACGACGCCGACTTCGTCATTCTGCTTCCGAATGCCGCCGCCGCGAGGTTCGCCTGATGGCTCGAGACCGGAAGCTCAACACGGATGAAAGGATACTCTGGGGCAAGGTGGCACGGAGCACGCGTCCAATGCCCGGCAAGAAGGATCAGCTAGCCGAGCTCGATGCCTTTCTGACAGAGGTGGAGGTTGAACAGCAAACGGCCGCCGCCGCGAAGCGACCTTCCGAAACTGATGCCGGGCCCACTGTCCCGGTTGTTTCCAAAACACGCTCGGGTATCCATCACCCGCTCGAAAGGCCGGTCAAGCGCAAGATCGCCAAGGGCCGCGTGCCATTGGAAGCCCGGATCGACCTGCATGGGCTAGTCCAGAGCGAAGCGCATATATTGCTGCTCGAGTTCCTCATGCGAGCTCATGAACGAGGGATGAGGCATGTGCTTGTGATCACCGGTAAGGGCAGTTCGCTTGGCAGCGAAGGCGCCCTGAAACGCGCCGTCCCGATGTGGTTCTCGAAGCCGGAGTTTCGGTATTTCATCTCGTCCTATGAAACAGCAGCCCACCATCACGGAGGCGAAGGCGCCCTGTATATCCGGCTGTCGCGCCGGCATGGAGAGAGATCGTGACGCCGTTCGGTGAGGCCGTCCGCAAGCTGCGAGAGCGCAAGGGTGTCTCGCAGAAGCAGATGGCGGCAGCCCTCAATGTGTCCCCGGCCTATCTGTCGGCCCTCGAACATGGAAGGCGCGGCTTGCCGACCTTCGATCTGCTCCAGCGGATCGCCGGCTACTTCAACATCATCTGGGATGAGGCCGAAGAACTCTTCCTTTTGGCCCGTTCATCGGACCCTCGCGTGGTCGTCGATACATCGGGTTTATCGGCCGAACATACCGCTTTTGCGAACCTCCTGGCGGGTCGCATTCGCGATCTCGACCAAACAACGCTTGGCCAACTGACAAGCATTCTTAAAAACGGCGGAAAAGCGGACGGAAAACGGTCATAATCCCCTGATTTATGGCCAGTTTAAGCGCGCTGGCATTGGGAACCTGGATCAAAAACCCTATATTCTGGCATGTATAAGGCAGGTGATTCGCAAGTCTCACTTCAGCCCCGACAACAGGGAAATTCTCGAAAAGTATGACCGATATACCCACGACGGAAAACGGCGTTAGTACCGAATATGGCGCAGACTCGATCAAGGTTCTGAAGGGCCTTGATGCAGTGCGTAAGCGCCCGGGTATGTATATCGGTGACACCGATGATGGCTCGGGTCTTCATCACATGGTTTATGAAGTCGTCGACAACGCGATCGATGAAGCGCTCGCAGGCCACGCCGATATCGTGACCGTGACGCTCAATCCCGATGGGTCGGTCACCGTTACCGACAACGGCCGCGGCATCCCGACGGACATTCATACCGGCGAAGGCGTGTCGGCAGCCGAGGTCATCATGACCCAGCTGCACGCCGGCGGTAAGTTCGACCAGAACTCCTACAAGGTTTCCGGTGGTCTGCACGGCGTTGGTGTTTCTGTCGTCAACGCGCTCTCCGTCTGGCTGAGGCTGAAGATCCGCCGTCAAGGCAAGATTCATGAAATGAGTTTCACGCACGGCGTAGCCGATGCGCCGTTGAAGGTGATTGGCGACGCTGGTGATGAAACCGGCACCGAAGTCAGCTTCATGCCGAGCACTGAAACCTTCACGATGACCGAATTCGACTACGCCACGTTGGAGCATCGTCTTCGCGAGCTCGCCTTCCTGAATTCGGGCGTTCGCATCCTTCTGAGCGACAAGCGTCATTCGGACATCAAGCAGGAAGAGATGCTCTACGACGGCGGCCTGGAGGCCTTCGTTTCCTATCTCGACCGCGCCAAGAAGCCGCTTGTCGACAAGCCGGTGGCAATCCGTGGCGAGAAGGATGGGATTACGGTCGAAGTCGCAATGTGGTGGAACGACAGCTACCACGAGAACGTCCTGTGCTTCACCAATAACATTCCGCAGCGCGATGGCGGCACGCACATGGCCGGCTTCCGCGCCGCGTTGACCCGCCAGATCACCTCCTACGCCGATACGTCGGGCATCACGAAGAAGGAAAAGGTGACGCTGACCGGTGACGATTGCCGCGAAGGCCTGACCGCCGTTCTTTCCGTCAAGGTGCCGGATCCGAAGTTTTCGTCGCAGACCAAGGACAAGCTGGTTTCCTCGGAAGTTCGCCCCGTTGTCGAGAACCTCGTCAGCGAAGCGCTGAGCACGTGGCTGGAAGAGCATCCGACGGAAGCTAAGGTTCTGGTCGGCAAGGTGGTCGAAGCCGCCGCGGCGCGCGAAGCGGCCCGTAAGGCGCGTGAGTTGACGCGTCGTAAGGGCGCTCTCGACATTGCCTCTCTGCCCGGCAAGCTCGCCGATTGCTCGGAGCGCGATCCGGCCAAATCCGAAGTCTTTCTTGTCGAGGGCGATTCGGCGGGTGGATCGGCCAAGCAGGGGCGTTCGCGCGAGAACCAGGCGATCCTGCCGCTGCGTGGCAAGATCCTCAACGTCGAGCGTGCTCGCTTCGACAAGATGCTGTCCAGCCAGGAAATCGGTACACTGATTACCGCGCTCGGCACAGGCATCGGCAAGGACGAGTTCAATGCCGAAAAGCTGCGCTACCACAAGATCATCATCATGACGGACGCTGATGTCGACGGCGCCCACATTCGTACGCTGCTGTTGACCTTCTTCTTCCGCCAGATGCCGGAACTGATCGAGCGTGGCCATCTCTACATCGCCCAGCCGCCGCTTTATAAGGTCTCGCGCGGCAAATCGATCCAGTACGTGAAGAACGAGAAGGCCCTTGAGGACTACCTAGTCGGCCAGGGTCTCGAAGATGCTGCCTTAAAACTCGGCAGCGGCGAAGTGAGGACCGGCCAGGATCTTGGCGAGGTGATTAGCGATGCGTTGCGCCTCCGCGCGCTCCTTGACAATCTGCACTCGCGCTACAATCGCGCTGCCGTCGAACAGGCAGCAATTGCTGGTGCTCTCAATGCTGAAGCCGTTAGCGACCGCTCGAGAGCTGAACAGCTCGCCGGTGAAGTCGCCAGACGTCTTGACCTGATTGCCGAAGAGACAGAGCGCGGTTGGGAAGGGGGCCTCACGAGCGAAGGCGGCATCAAACTTGAGCGTATGGTGCGCGGCGTGAAGGAAGTTGTCGTTCTCGACATGGCGTTGATCGGCTCGCAGGACGCGCGGCTTCTCGATCAGCTGTCGGCTCGCTTGAAGGACATCTATCAGGCGCCTCCGTCACTCTCCCGACGCGACGGTGATGTCGAGATTTCCGGACCACGGGCACTGCTGGACGCGATTTTTGCGAGCGGCCGCAAGGGTCTGACGATGCAGCGTTACAAAGGCCTCGGTGAGATGAATGCCGAGCAGCTCTGGGAAACCACGCTCGATCCGAACGTTCGTTCGCTGCTGCAGGTGAAGGTTGCCGATGCAACGGACGCTGACGGCTTGTTCGCACGCCTGATGGGTGACGAAGTCGAACCTCGCAGGGAGTTCATCCAGGACAACGCGCTGAACGTTGCAAACCTCGATATCTAGCGAGCGGAGCTCGTTTCCGCCTAGAGGCCGCATAAAAAAGCCCCGCGCGTCGACGCGGGGCTTTTGCGTGAGAACTAGTTGGCGATAAACTTGCCGCGGAAGGCGACCTCTGAAAGAGGCTTGCGCTGGCTCGGAACTTCCCGCTCCTGGTTCCGCTCCGAAAGGACGCTCTTATCGGCAAGACGTCCCAACGCGACCCCCGCCTCCACCCGGTAACCCTCGGGAATAGCAAAAGTTTGCTGGATCTCTTCGTGCTTGATGCCGCCCATCCCGTGAGCGTAGAAACCCGAAAGCCGGGCCTGAAGCGCGAGATAACCCCAAGCAGTGCCAGCGTCGAACGAGTGTGTGTAGCTTTTCCTGCCTTCGGAGAAGTCGCCGCTGAAGCCTCTTGAGACGACGTAGATCAGCGCCGAGGCGTTCTTTGCCCACTCTTGATTTGACTCGACGAGGAGACCAACGAACTTGTCCCAGTCCTCAGAACCTTTGAGCGCATAGATGAAGCGCCACGGCTGCTGGTTCGCGGACGACGGTGCCCAATGCGCGGCGTCCAGTATCGTCAGGAGCTCCGATTCATCGATCACTTCGCCGGTGAAAGCACGCGGTGACCAGCGCTCGAGAAACAAGGGGTCGATCGAATATTGGGATTCACGGCTATTGCTCTTTGTCATGGCTCTTCCAAGTGCTGTTCAGGCATTCCAGGTGATGTGGAGTTCTTCGCGGAAAGCAAATCGCTTCAGGTGGTCGGCAACGACATTCTCGTATCGCTCTATCTGGGCCGGGTCAGCGGCCGACAATCTCATATAAAGCGCCGCGTGATCGGCTGAAAACGTGACTTCGGCGGTATCACTGAAGGGTACACGCCCGCTTTTCGCCGTGAATTCCACGGTAAACTTGTGGCTCCAGTGTTTGCAGAGCTGTTGGAGATACTTGCTGGCGTGTTCGGTGGCGACAGTCGAGGTCGAAACAGGCATATCAAGCTCCTTCCTGCCTTCCTTAGGCCCCATCCGATGCGTTTGGCAAGCAACTCCGCCATCTCCGGTGGTGCACAGTCTGTTTCAACAATAGTGGCCTCCCACGCGCGTAAAGGCGCGCTAAGTTCCCCCAAAATCAGCGTCAGAGGAAAAACGCCTTGCTCGTAAACGGAAAATGGACGGAAGATTGGCAGCCGGTTCAGGCGAAGGACGAGAGGGGCGGCTTTGTCCGTCAGATCTCCAGCTTCCGCAATTGGGTCACCCCGGACGGCGCCGTGGGCCCTTCGGGAGAGGGCGGCTTCAAGGCCGAGGCAGGACGCTATCATCTTTACGTGGCCTATATCTGCCCTTGGGCATCGCGGACGCTGATCGGTCGAAAGCTGAAAGGGCTGGAATCGGCCATCTCGGTTTCAGTCGTCGAGCCGGTATTGACGAAGCAGGGCTGGCGGTTCGGCGACTATCCGGGCGCCACGCAGGATCACATTCACGGCGCAACGTATATGCACGAGATCTATACGAGTGCGGCACGCGACTTTACCGGCCGCGCAACCGTGCCCGTGCTTTGGGATAAGCAGTTGCAGACGATCGTCAACAACGAGTCGGCTGATATCCTGCGGATGATGAACGAAGGTTTCGGCGATCTTGCTCGCAATCCGATCGACCTTTATCCGGCAGCGCGTCGCACCGAGATCGACGCCTTCAACGAACGGATCTATCCGAGCCTCAACAATGGCGTCTACCGCGCGGGCTTTGCCACAACGCAGCTTGCCTACGAGGAAGCGTTTGCCGGTGTATTCAAGTGCCTCGACTGGGTGGAAACAGAGCTTGGCGATCGGCCCTTCCTGTTTGCAGACCATCCGACTGAAAGTGACGTTCGTCTTTTTGTCACGCTCGTGCGCTTCGATATCGCTTATCACGGCCTGTTCAAATGCAATTTGCGCCGTCTCTCGGATTACAAGAATCTTCGCCGCTTCTGCCGGCGAATGCTCGATTGGCCCGGTGTCGTCGAGACCGTTAACTTCGACCATATAAAGCGCGGCTACTACTCGATCGAAAGCCTCAACCCCACAAGCATCGTGCCTGCGGGTCCCGATCTAGGCGAAATTTTCTGAAGCAGCGTACCGCTTCGGCAAAAAGCCATAATGACACCGGTGAATATCTCGTTCATAGGTGATCAAAACGTGGATGCTGCTTAGGAGGAAATATTATGAAGCTCATGCGTGTTGGAGAGGTTGGTCGCGAGAAACCGGCCATGCTCGATTCCGATGGCAAGATTCGCGATCTGTCAGCGCACGTCTCGGACATCGGCGGCGAAGCGATTTCGCCCGAGGGCCTGTCGAAACTCAAGGCTCTTGACCCGAAGAGCCTGCCGGAACTCGCCTCGGGTCGCATTGGCGCCTGCGTTGCCGGCACCGGAAAGTTCATCTGCATCGGCCTCAATTTCTCTGATCACGCTGCTGAAACCGGCGCGACTGTTCCGCCGGAGCCCGTGATCTTCATGAAGGCAACATCGGCCATCGTCGGGCCGAACGACAATGTCCTGATCCCGCGTGGCTCCGAAAAGACCGATTGGGAAGTCGAACTCGGCGTCGTCATCGGCAAGACGGCAAAGTACGTCAGCGAAGCCGAAGCGCTTGATTATGTTGCCGGCTACTGTGTTTCCCACGACGTTTCGGAGCGCGCCTTCCAGACGGAACGTGCAGGCCAGTGGACCAAGGGCAAGTCCTGCGACACATTCGGTCCGATCGGACCCTGGCTCGTCACCAAGGACGAGATTGCCGACCCGCAAAATCTTGGCATGTGGCTGAAGGTCAACGGCGAAACCATGCAGAACGGCTCGTCGAAAACCATGGTCTATGGTGTCGCTCATGTGGTGTCTTACCTCAGCCAGTTCATGTCGCTGCATCCGGGCGACGTGATCTCGACCGGCACGCCTCCGGGCGTCGGCATGGGCATGAAGCCGCCGCGCTTCCTCAAGGCTGGCGACGTCGTGGAGCTCGGCATTGAAGGCTTGGGTACGCAGAAGCAGACCTTCCTGGCTGATCGATAAGGTCCGTTCTGCGATCATTAAGCATTCGAGCGCACCATCATGCCGGGGGTAAATTCCCCGGCATTTCTTTTTGCGGTGCGGATGGCAATGTTGCTGCGCAACAAAAACCTGTTAATCTGCGTTGAGGTGCCAGCACGTCGTTGGAAAGAATCCGATGCCTTTCAATCGGCGTCGTCTTCCAGGTTAGAGAAAGGTGGCGCATCTCATGTTTTATCAGCTTTATGAATTGAACCATGCCGCATTGGCGCCTTATCGGGCTTTCGCCGATATCATGCGCATGGTCTATGCCAATCCCCTCAATCCGATTTCGCAGACGCCCTGGGGGCGTACGATGGCGGCGAGTCTCGAGATGTTCGAGCGGACGACCCGACGCTACGGCAAACCGGCCGTCGGTCTGCATGACACTGTTGTCGAGGAAGGAAAGGTGGCCGTACGGGAAGAGATCGTCTGGTCGCATCCCTTCTGCAATCTGCTCCATTTCGCGCGCAATGTTCCAAGCAGCCATGCGCCAGACCCGCGCATTCTCATCGTCGCGCCGATGTCGGGCCACTACGCGACACTGCTGCGCGGCACGGTCGAAGCGTTGCTGCCAAGCGCCGACGTTTACATTACCGACTGGATCGATGCGCGCATGGTGCCGATGACGGAAGGCACCTTCGATTTTGACGACTACATCGACTACGTCATCGAGATGCTTCGCTTCCTGGGCCCGGATACGCATGTGATTGCCGTCTGTCAGCCTTCCGTGCCGGTTTTGGCTGCCGTCGCCCTCATGGAAGCGGAGAACGATCCGTTTTCGCCCTCATCGATGACCCTGATGGGCGGACCGATCGACACGCGCATCAACCCGACAGCCGTCAACCAGCTCGCCAAGGAACGCTCGCTGGAATGGTTCGCGGATAATGTGATCATGAATGTGCCCTGGCCGCAGCCGGGCTTCATGCGTCCGGTCTATCCCGGCTTCCTGCAGTTGTCCGGCTTCATGTCGATGAACCTCGATCGGCACGTGATCGCTCACAAGGAGTTCTTCATGCATCTGGTGAAGAACGATGGCGAGCCGGCCGAAAAGCACCGCGACTTTTATGACGAGTACCTCGCGGTCATGGACTTGACGGCGGAGTTCTACCTTCAGACGGTCGAACAGGTCTTCATCAAGCACGCGCTGCCGAAGGGCGAGCTGCTCCACCGTGGTAAGCTTGTCGATCCCGCCGCCATCCGCAACGTGGCACTTCTCACCGTCGAGGGGGAAAACGACGACATCTCCGGCGTCGGCCAGACAAAGGCTGCCCAGACCATTTGCGTCAACATCCCCGACAACATGCGCATGCACTACCTGCAGCCCGACGTCGGCCACTATGGCGTCTTCAACGGCTCACGCTTCCGCCGGGAGATTGCGCCGCGGATCATCAGCTTCGTGAAGGAACATGCCCGTTCCGGAAAGCCCGTGGTGAAGCGGGTGATCAAGGGCGGAAAATCCGCCTGATTTAGTATATTCTGAATTAGCGATTGTATTTCAAGGCGTTGTCCGATTTGGGCGGGCGCTGCCTTGAAGCGGGCCAGGCGTGTAACCACATCGATTCCAGCGTTCGGTATCTCGCCGGACGCGGAAAATGCGAGGACACCGCACGATGAACCAGTCAGCATTGCTTCGCCCGGATTGGACTCCGGCTACCATTGCCCTGATGATCCTCGGCTTCGTGGTTTTCTGGCCTCTGGGTCTCGCCATGCTCGCCTACATCATCTTTGGGGAGCGTTTGCGCGGTTTCAAGCGCGACGCCAACAGCGCCGCCGATGGATTCTTCGCCGGCTGCCGACGTTCACATGGCCGCTATCGCCCTCATTTCTCGACGGGCAATGTTGCCTTCGATGATTGGCGCAAGGCCGAGCTCGACCGGCTGGAAGAAGAGCGTCGCAAGCTTGATGAAATGCGCGAGGATTTCGACTCCTACATGCGCGAACTACGCCGCGCCAAGGACCAGGAAGAGTTTGACCGCTTCATGCGCGACCGCAAGAACGGCAAGCGCGACGACAATGGTCCGGTAGCAGAATACCAGACTCCGTAATTCCCAGGACCATTCAGCACCGAAACTTGAACCGGCATCATCGATGCCGGCTTTTCTTTGCCAAGAATTGGAGCGAATCATATAGAAAATGCCCATGTTCCCGCTCCTTGCAAAGCCACGCCGCAGCGTTCGAAAACCGGCTCCGCCGGAAACGCGAACGCTTGACGTCGCCGGACGCCTGATGCCGCTGACGATCAAGCAGCACGAGCGGGCAACCCGCATTACCTTGCGGATCGAGCCTGGTGGTCGGGGCCTGAAGATGACGATCCCGAGCGGATTGGCACAGCGCGAGGTAAACGCCTTCCTCGACCGCCATCAGGGCTGGCTCTTGACCAAGCTTGCCAAATTCACGCCCGACAGTGGTCTTCGTGATGGCGGCACCATTCTCTTTCGGGGCGTATCCCATCGCGTTCACCACACCGGCAGCCTGCGCGGCCTGACAGAAGCCGTCGTCGTTGATGGCAAACCCGTGCTCAAGGTCAGCGGCATGCCCGAGCATCTCGGACGCCGGATTGCCACGTTCCTGAAGAAGGAAGCGCGAGCCGATCTCGAGAGGTTGGCAACGTTCCATGCCCGCTCGATCAATGCGCCGATCAGGTCGATCGCCATGAAGGACACCCGCAGTCGGTGGGGTTCCTGCTCCTCGGAGGGAAACCTGAGCTTTTCGTGGCGCATCGTCATGGCGCCGCCGTCAGTGGTCGACTACCTTGCGGCCCATGAAGTCGCTCATCTCAAGGAAATGAACCACGGGCCACGCTTCTGGGCGCTCTGCAAGAAGCTGTGCCCCCACATGGAAGAGGCGAAGCTCTGGTTGAAGCGGCACGGCAGTCAACTGCATGCCATCGATTTCGACTGAGCGACGCCTCGCAAAAATCAGCTTTTGTCGTGATTTGGCTCGACTCCAAGTGCTTTTCGTGTCACTTCGCTGCCATGAAACCGGATATCAAAATCTGCGGACTGAAGACGCCTGAGGCGATCGATCGCGCCCTCGCGCGCGGTGCAACACATATCGGCTTCATCTTCTTCGAAAAGAGTCCCCGCTACATCGAGCCTGATATCGCCGGCAAGCTAGCGGAGCCGGCCCGCGGCAAGGCCAAGATCGTTGCGGTCGTGGTCAATCCGAGCAACGACGATCTTGATGAAATCGTGGCGCTGCTTCGGCCCGATATACTGCAGCTGCATGGCGACGAGAGCCCGGAGCGCGTTTTGACGATAAAGGCGGTCTACGGTCTGCCGGTCATGAAGGCCTTTTCGGTGCGGACCGCTGATGATTTGAAGCGGGTGGAGGCCTATGTCGGCATTGCCGATCGCTTCCTCTTCGACGCAAAGCCGCCAAAAGGGTCGGATTTGCCGGGTGGCAACGGGGTGTCCTTCGATTGGAGCCTGCTTACCTGGCTTGACGGCAGCGTGGATTACATGCTTTCCGGTGGCCTGAACAAGGGCAATATTGCCGAGGCGCTCGGCATCACCAAGGCGCCGGGGATCGACGTATCTTCGGGGGTCGAAAGCGCGCACGGCGTCAAGAACGTCGCAATGATCGATGAGTTTTTCGATGCGGTCCAAACGGCTTGTCAGCCCGAAACGACCTCAGGGAGTTGAGAGTGAACCAGACGCCAAAACCGAATTCCTTCCGTTCCGGCCCTGATGAAGACGGCCGTTTCGGCATCTACGGCGGCCGTTTCGTCGCCGAAACGCTGATGCCTTTGATCCTCGACCTGCAGGACGAGTGGAACAAGGCAAAGGACGATCCGGAATTTCAGGCGGAGCTGAAGCAGCTTGGCACCCACTATATCGGTCGCCCAAGCCCGCTCTATTTCGCCGAGCGTCTGACGGCGGAACTCGGTGGCGCGAAGATCTATTTCAAGCGCGAAGAGCTGAACCACACTGGCTCGCACAAGATCAACAACTGCATCGGCCAGATCCTGCTCGCCAAGCGCATGGGCAAGACCCGTATCATCGCGGAAACTGGTGCCGGCCAGCATGGCGTTGCCTCGGCAACGGTTGCCGCCCGCTTCGGTCTCCCCTGTGTCGTTTACATGGGCGCAACCGACGTCGAGCGTCAGGCCCCGAACGTGTTTCGCATGAAGCTGCTTGGTGCCGAGGTAAAGCCGGTGACCGCCGGTCACGGCACGCTCAAGGACGCCATGAACGAGGCATTGCGCGACTGGGTCACGAACGTCGACGACACCTATTACCTGATCGGCACGGCCGCCGGTCCGCATCCCTATCCGGAAATGGTTCGCGACTTCCAGGCCGTCATTGGCACCGAGGCCCGTGAGCAGATTTTGGAAGCCGAAGGTCGGCTGCCGGATCTCGTCATCGCAGCCGTCGGCGGCGGTTCGAACGCGATCGGCATCTTCCATCCGTTCCTTGATGACGAGAGCGTCAAGATGGTTGGCGTCGAAGCCGGCGGCAAGGGCCTCAATGGTGACGAGCACTGCGCCTCGATCACGGCGGGTTCGCCCGGCGTTCTCCACGGCAACCGGACCTACCTTCTGCAGGATGGCGACGGCCAGATCAAGGAAGGCCATTCGATTTCTGCTGGTCTTGACTATCCCGGCATCGGCCCCGAGCATTCCTACCTGAACGACATCGGTCGCGTCGAATATGTGCCGATCATGGACCATGAGGCGCTCGAAGCCTTTCAGACGCTGACCCGCCTCGAAGGCATCATTCCGGCGCTGGAGCCGTCGCACGCGCTGGCCGAAGTCATCAAGCGCGCGCCGAAGATGGGCAAGGACGAGATCATTCTGATGAATCTCTCCGGCCGCGGCGACAAGGACATCTTCACTGTCGGCAAGATTCTGGGAATGGGTGAGTAAGCATGACCGCACGTATGGACAAACGCTTCGCCGATCTTAAGGCGGAAGGCCGGCCGGCACTCGTCACCTATTTCATGGGAGGCGACCCCGACTACGAAACCTCGCTCGGCATCATGAAGGCTCTGCCGGAAGCGGGTTCCGATGTTATTGAACTCGGCATGCCGTTCTCCGATCCGATGGCCGATGGTCCGGCGATCCAGATGGCTGGCCAGCGCGCTCTGAAGGGCGGCCAGACGCTGAAGAAGACGCTGCAGCTTGCCAGCGATTTCCGCAAGACGGACGATGCGACGCCGATCGTAATGATGGGCTATTACAACCCGATCTATGTCTACGGCGTGGAGAAGTTCCTCGACGACGCGCTGGCAGCCGGCATCGATGGCCTCATCGTCGTCGACCTTCCACCCGAGATGGATGACGAACTCTGCATCCCTGCGATCAAGAAGGGGATCAACTTCATTCGCCTGGCGACGCCGACGACCGACGAAAAGCGCCTGCCGACCGTTCTTCGGAACACGTCCGGCTTCGTCTATTATGTTTCGATGACTGGTATCACTGGCTCTGCTCTGCCGGATCCGTCTCTGGTCTCGGGCGCCGTCAAGCGCATCAAGCAGCACACCAACCTGCCTGTTTGCGTCGGCTTCGGCGTCAAGACCGCCGACCATGCAAAGGTCATTGGCAGCTCGGCCGATGGCGTGGTTGTCGGCACAGCAATTGTCAATCAGGTGGCAACGAGCCTCACCAAGGATGGGAAGGCGACAGCCGATACCGTCCAGGCCGTCGCCACCCTCGTTCGTGGACTGTCAACGGGTACACGTTCGGCGCGCCTTGTTGCTGCCGAATAATTTCCCCACATTGGCAAGAGTCAATCAGGAGTTTTCGACTTGAACTGGATCACCAACTACGTCCGCCCCCGCATCAATTCCATGCTGGGCCGCCGCGAAGTGCCGGAGAACCTCTGGATCAAGTGCCCGGAAACGGGTGAGATGGTCTTCCATAAGGATCTGGAAGACAACAAGTGGGTCATTCCGGCCTCCGGTTATCACATGAAGATGCCGGCAAAGGCTCGCCTTGCCGACCTTTTCGACGATGGCGTCTATGAGGCTCTGCCGCAGCCAAAGGTCGCCCAGGATCCGCTGAAATTTCGTGATTCCAAGAAATACACGGACCGTCTGAAGGACAGCCGCATCAAGACCGAGCAGGAAGACACCATTCTCGCTGGCGTCGGCAAGATGCGCGGCCTGAAGATCGTCGCGGTCGTTCATGAGTTCAACTTCATGGGCGGTTCGCTCGGCATTGCCGCGGGCGAGGCGATCGTCAAGGCGTTCGAACGCGCCATTGCGGAGAAGTGCCCGCTGGTCATGTTCCCGGCATCTGGTGGTGCCCGCATGCAGGAAGGTATCCTGTCGCTGATGCAGCTGCCACGGACGACCGTGGCGGTAGACATGCTGAAGGAAGCAGGACTGCCTTACATCGTCGTGCTGACCAATCCGACCACTGGCGGTGTTACCGCGTCCTACGCGATGCTCGGTGACCTGCATCTGGCCGAACCCGGGGCTGAAATCTGCTTCGCCGGGAAGCGCGTTATCGAGCAGACGATCCGCGAGAAGCTTCCGGAAGGCTTCCAGACCTCCGAGTATCTGCTGGAACACGGCATGGTGGACATGGTGGTCAAGCGCCACGATATTCCGGATACGCTCGCGCGCGTCTTGAAGATCCTGACGAAGAAGCCGGTTGCGAACCTATCCAAGGAAAACAGCGGGACGCTTGCTATCGCTGCAAGCGCCTGACAGAACCCATCACAGGCGGGGTGAGCGATGATACCCAGGGGCCAAGCCGTAGTGAGTGAAGCAGCACAGGAAATCGACAAGCTCTTGGGCCTGCATCCCAAGGGCTTCGATCTATCACTGGATCGCATTACCCGACTGCTTTCCGTCCTCGGGGATCCGCAGAAGAAATTGCCGCCTGTCATTCATGTGGCGGGCACGAACGGCAAGGGGTCCGTGACGGCGTTTTGCCGGGCTTTGCTGGAAGCCGGTGGCTACAGCGCGCATGTCCATACCTCTCCGCATCTCGTCAACTGGCACGAACGCTATCGGATCGGCGCCAAGGGCGGTCGCGGGCAATTGGTGGACGATGCGGTCTTCGCCGAGGCGGTGCGGCGCGTGGCGGCCGCCAATGACGGGCAGAAGATCACCGTTTTCGAGATCCTCACCGCAGTCACTTTCATTCTGTTCTCAGAGCATCGGGCCGATGCCGCGATCATCGAGGTTGGTCTCGGCGGTCGTTTCGACGCGACGAACGTCATCTCCGACCCGGCCGTTTCGGTCATCATGCCGATTTCCTTGGATCATCAGCCTTACCTCGGCGATCGCGTCGAACTGATCGCGGCAGAAAAAGCCGGTATCATGAAGCGCGGGCACCCTGTTGTGATCGGCAAGCAGGAATATGATGCCGCGCTCGACGTGCTGATGTCTACCGCCGAACGGCTGAACTGCCCGACCGCAGTCTTCGGCCAGGACTACATGGCGCATGAGGAATATGGGCGTCTCGTCTATCAGGACGAGTTCGGTCTCGCCGACCTGCCATTGCCCCGCCTTCCCGGCCGCCACCAATATGCCAATGCCGCCGCTGCGATCCGCGCCGTCAAGGCCGCCGGCTTTGCGGTCACCGAAACGATGATGGAAAAGGCGCTGCTGTCGGTCGAGTGGCCGGGCCGTCTCCAGCGTCTGAACGACGGCAATCTGATGGCCAGTGCTCCGGCTAAAGCGGAGATCTGGGTCGATGGCGGCCACAACCCCGGCGCCGGTGAAGTTATCGCCGAGGCCATGGCGAATTTCGAGGAAAAGCAGCCGCGCCCGCTCTTCCTGATCATCGGCATGATCAACACCAAGGATCCGGTTGGCTACTTCAAGGCTTTCAAGGGATTGGCCGAGAAGGTCTATTGCGTGCCGATCCGCGGCAGCGACGCGATGATCGATCCGGTGATCCTTGCAAACGCCGCCTATGATGCCGGCCTCGTCGCGGAACCGATGTCGACGGTCAGCGATGCGTTGGAGGCGATCAAGGAGGGCGCCTTTGAACAGGACCACCCACCGCGCATCCTGATCGGCGGCTCTCTCTATCTCGTCGGCGATGTGCTTGCCGACAACGGGACGCCCCCGAAATGAAAAAAGCCCGGTCGAATGCCGGGCTTTTTCCTATCTGCTTATGGATAAATTAAGCGGCGCTCGAGATCCAGCTCGAAAGAGCGGTCTTCGGGGCAGCGCCAACTTTGATGTCAGCAACTTCGCCGGCCTTGAACATGGCGAGCGTCGGAATGGAACGGACGCCAAACTGGGCGGCGAGTTCCGGGTTTTCATCGATATTGAGCTTGGCGACCTTCACCTTGCCCTGAAACTCGACAGCGAGTTCTTCGAGGCTGGGGGCGATCATCTTGCACGGGCCGCACCATTCAGCCCAGAAATCGACGACGACGGGTTCTGCGGATTCCAGAACTTCCGACTGGAAGTTGTTGATATCGACTTTTACGGTAGCCATAGGCTGCTCCTTTACGGATTCCTGTTGAAATACATGTGAGCGTGCGGTGCGGGAATTTCAATGCCCGTATTTCACTTTGTCTCGAGTTGCGCAAGCGCCGACGCCAATGCATCCGGCGTCAGAATGTGAACCGAAGCATTTTCAGTGTAGACAAGGACGCAATCGACGCGCTTGCCGGGATAGAGCGGCGCCAGGATCTCGCGATAAATCGTAAGCTGCGCCTTGTGTGCAAATGGGATGGCCTCTGCCGTCTGCGGCGGGACGCGATTGGTCTTGTAGTCCAGCACGACGACGCGATCGTCGAAGACCGCCATTCTGTCCACACGGCCGGAAACGGCATAGTCCTGGCCGGCGATCGTCAGCGTCCCCATGACGGAGACCTCAGCCTGTGCATGAGTCGAGAAGACGGCTTCGAGGTCGGCTGCGCCCAATAGCTTCAGGACCGAGTCGACCAATTGCCGCCGCTCTGCTTCGGGCCAGAATGGCGCCGCACGCTTGGCGTATCGTGATGCTGCATCTGGCTGATCGCCGCGCGGCACATCCGGCAGCACCTGCAACATGCGGTGGAGGAGCCGCCCTTTTTGCAGCGAGCGATCCGGCTTTCCCGTTTCCGTGAAAAGCGGGGAGGCGACGAGGAGGTCATCGGCGCCATCGTCGATGATCGTTCCGACGCCGGATGGGCTGAGCGGGCGCGGCAATTGCCTGCGCGGTGGCAGTGGCCTGTCGAGGCCAGGCGGGACCGTCTGTTGTCTGGCGGTCTCCGCGCTGCGTTCAAGGCGCTCGAACCTTCTCTCTATCCGTGGTACGCGCCATTCGATGCCAGCCCATGTCCCGTCAGGCCCAGAAAATGTCGCAGCAGATACATGCGGATGGCTGTCGGTCATCGCAGCGGAAATCATGGCATGCCAGGTATCGGTGTTGGGACGAATGCCCCTGTAGCCGCAAACGGTAAGGCGATCGGCGGCCCGGGTCATCGCAACATAGAGCAGCCGGCGATATTCCTGTTCCGCCAGCGATTGGATGCGCGTCGCGTCGGCCTGGGTCAGCGAGTTGCTGAGATCGCCGATCGGAACCCATGCCGGCATGGGCGGCTCGCCGCTCCCCTGTTCAAGCAGCCGCAGCTTCGGCATGTGCGAATGGGTGAAGGCCTTCGAGCCGCCGTCGACGAGGAACACGATCGGTGCCTCTAAGCCCTTTGAGGCGTGGACTGTCATGATCCGGACTTCATTCCGGCCTTTGTCCTGCTCACGCTTCACCTCCGGTGCTTCGATTTCAAGCGTCGAAATGAAGGATTGCAGGCCGGGCAGGCCCGAGCTTTCGTGATCAAGCGCGAATGTCAGGAATTCATCGAGAATATCGCTGACCTCGGTTCCGAGCCGGGCAAGGAATTGTCGTCGGCCGCCGTGGCATCCGAGAACACGAGCATAGAAATCGTGAACCGACAGCGTCTCGGATTCGTCCAGGAAGAGCCTGAGGCGAGAGACGGCTGTTTCAAAGCGCGCATTTCCATCAGCGGCGAACTTCTGCACGTGAGCCCAGGCACTCTCGCCCTCCGTACGCAGGGCGGCAATTGCGAAGACGTCGTCTTCGCTCAGATCGAGAAGCGGGCTCTTCATCAGCGCTGCCAAGGAGAGGTCGTCCTCGGGCAACAGTAGAAAGCGGCCGAGCGCCACGAGGTCCTGCACGGCAATGTGGCTCGTCAGGCGCAGGCGGTCGGCGCCTGCAACCGGTATGTCGCCGCGTCGCTTCAAGGCGCGTGTCAGCGCGTTGACGAAGGCGTCGCGCTTGCGCACGAGGACGAGGATATCGCCGGCCTCGATCAGTCGCTCCTTGCCCTTCTCGACGATCGTTTCCTTGCCCACCAGATTGCCGATCGCATGAGCAATGCGACGGGCGAGAACGGATGCTGGGGCGCTCTCCGGCGTGGCGTCAAAGGGTGCGGTCCAATCTTCTTCCTTGATCGTCGCTTCAGGCGCGACCATCTCCCAGAGATCGACTGCGCCCGGGTGGCCTATGCGGTTAGAACGGTGCACCACCGGCTCGCCTGCCGCACTTAACCCGCGGGCATTTTCAGCCGGTGTGAAGATGTGGTCCACCGCGGCAAGGACATCCGAGGTCGATCGGAATGAGAGCGGCAGCCGCACCGTTGAGAAGGCGTGCCCGCTCTGCGAGACGCGCCGACGCGTCCGCTGGCTTTCTTCTGAAAAGCGTTCGGGCCGAGCGCCCTGGAAAGAATAGATCGATTGCTTTTCGTCGCCGACGGCAAAAAGGGTACGCACCACATTGCGGGCGCTCTCGCCGGAAAAGAAATCCTCGGCCAGCGACTGGATCACGCTCCACTGGATTGGACTTGTATCCTGTGCCTCGTCGACAAGGATATGGTCGATCCCTTGGTCGAGCTTGTAGTGGATCCAGGGGCCAACGTCGCTTTTGTGCAAGAGTTCGGAAGTCCGCGTTATCAGATCCTCGAAATCGAGTTGGCTGCGCTGCTTCTTGAGGTCGTCGTAGTCTTTGTTGAGGCGGTCGGCGAGGATCAGCGCTGCGCGTGTTGCCTCGTACATGCGGGCCGTTTTCAACCGATCCCGACACAATACCACGTGCGCTCGGGCCGTTGCCACGGCATCGATGAGCTCCGGTGCTTCAGTCAGCATGGCCTTCACGAAAAACTGCGAATCCGCCTTTGGTTCAGCCTTTACGGTAAGGAAGATTCTCTCCAGCACCGACGCCCGGCGCGCGGGGTCTCGTTCGCGCGCTGCCGACCGCAAGCCGGCTGCGATATCGTGCGCCTTTGCCCCGCCTTTCTGATCCGCAAGGTCTAGGTACCGGTCGAGCACCCCGCCGCGCAGACCAGGAAGCGGCCAATACGACTCGGCGATCACGGTCGCAGTATCGTCTTCAGAGAGGTGAAGCTTCGTGCGCAGTACCGCATCGAGGCCACCCTTCCGCTCCGCATCCTGCGTGAAAGTGCGGATCGCAGTGCGGTTCGCGATGATTTCTTCAAGAAGGTTTTCGAGGCCTGGCTCATCGCCGAGATTGAGCACGTAAGCAAAGGCGTCCGCGAGCGCCGGATCGTCCTCCGGTGTAGTGGCCGTAAGCAGCGATCGCCGTGCATCCGAAAGAAGCGTCGCGGCAGCCCGATCGTCGAGCACGGAAAAGTGGCCGGCGACGTTAGCTTCTAACGGAAACTGGTGCAGCAAAGCTTCGCAAAACGCGTGAATGGTCTGGATCTTCAGCCCGCCCGGCGTTTCCAGTGCTTTTGCAAAGAGGCGCCTCGCCTCCGCAAGCTTCACCCTATCCGGCGCCTTGCCTTCGATCCGCGTGATGCGTTCTTCAAGTTCCGTGTTCGGCAGAACCGCCCACTCGGCAAGCCGCTCGAAAACGCGGTTCGACATTTCGGAGGCTGCCGCCTTCGTATAGGTCAGGCAGAGGATTGCTGACGGACGTGCTCCGGCCAGCAGGAGCCGGATAACACGCTGCGTCAGGACGTGCGTTTTTCCGGAGCCGGCATTGGCGGAAACCCAGGCTGAGCGTTGCGGATCGGATGCGATCGATTGCTGGATGGTCGTCCAACTCGTCCAGGCAACGGGATCATCGCCCTCAGGCAGCGTTGCGTCGTCATTCATCGCCGGTTTCCTCGTCGCTCTCTGCGGCAGACCATTCGGAAACGCGCGCCAGATGATCGTAATCACCACCGAAATCGAACTGCTGTGCCGGCACAAGCCGCGAGGTGAAGCCCTTTTCGCCTGACTGCAGGAGCGAGACGAACTTTATGAGTTGGTCGATCGAGTCGGTGGCTAGGTCCATGGCCGACTTTGCCTTGTCGGTTCTGGTCGAAGTCTCGTTGTTGACGGTGTCGACCTTAAAGCGATTGCCCGGCCGCAGGCGCACGTAGAGTAGATCTTGTGGAACAAGACTGCCAGCATCTCGGAAGGCGCCGGCGTGAAGCGCGGCGGCCTCCAGTGCCAGCTGGGGATCAAGAAGCGCGCGTGCCTGAGGGGCGGAGGGATTGTATCCGGTCTTGTAGTCGATGATGTCGGCGGTACCGCTGCCGGTGATGTCGATCCGGTCGGCGACGCCGCTCAGGCGGACATTGATCGCCTCCAACTCCACCCCGCCACGCACCTCGGTCAATGTTCTTCGAATGCCTGGCTGTCGCTGCGCCTCCCACTCGAGAAACGCGCGGGCAACTTCACGGAAACGCGGGCGCCAGACTGCATCGATATGTGCAGGAAGTTGCTCCGTATCGAAGAGTTCGTTCAGAATGTTCTCCATCGCCGTTTCAGCTGCCGGCGTTCCGGCAACGTGACCTTCACGGACGAAGCGGTCGATGATCTTGTGATAGAGCGTTCCTCGCTCCGCGGCGCCAGGGTCTCGATTGAACGGTGCTACCGGGTCAAGGCGCAGAACGCGGCGTGCATAGATTGCATAGGGGTCGCGACGAAGGCGCCCGACCTCGCTGAAAGAGTAGGACTTAGGCTGAATCTCCAGCGGCGGTATTGGACTTGGACGTTGCGCGGGCGCTTGGCTGTCGCCTTGGTCGATGAGGTTCGCCCAATGCACAAAATTGTCTCCGCGGGCCTTGAGCTGTGCCTCGAACTCGTGCCCGCCGAATGCGAGCAGCCGCTGCAACCAGCGCGACGCGACGGTTGGCGTCGAACCTTGTCGAAGGGCTCGCGAATAGATGAGATGGCGCGTGCCATTGGCCATTTCGAAATCGTGCGACAGCTGGCCGATGCGCCGTTCTGGAGGTTCCAGCCCGATCTCGGTCTTCATTGTCCGAGAAACGAAGGGGTTATTGGATGTTTGACCCGGCCATGAGCCTTCGTTCAGGCCGCCCAGGATCAATGTGTCTACGTTCTGCAGGCGCGCTTCTAGCGTGCCGAAGATGAAAATTCTCGGATGGCTTAGCGCCCGTGGCTTTACAGCCTGGCCAGCCAATAGCGCAGTGACGATGTCGATCCACTGCGGGCCATCCGCGTCGATCTGCCCTTCGGTTTCGATCACTTCGCCGAGCATCGACGCCAGGGTGTCGCCCGCTTCGCCGGACCAGAGACCAGCAAGATCGCCGCGCGCGTCGCGGGTTACCGCCTCCAATACGCGCCCGGTTCGCTCCCCCCAATCGGCGAGCCCAAAGCTGGCCGTTAGCCCCGGCTCTTCGGGAAGGCGCCGAACAAGCGCCGACGCTAGCGGTTCGGTCGCTTCGGCAACCCGTCGGGCAAGAGCACGCGCGTGGTCAATCGCATCGGCGGGAAGGGATTTTCGCCACTGCGGCGCGTGACGATCCAACGCCTGCTCAGACAGCTGCTGCTCAAGAAGCGGTTCCAACGCTGAGATGTCGACGTCGGCCACACCACCACGCAGTGCCAGCAGCTCCAGAGCTGCTACCGCTGCCACGTGCACGCCACGCTCCAGCCCAAAATGCGCCAGGGGATGCTTCAGCAATCCGACGATAGCGACGGGATCGCCAGGGCGAAGGGTTGCTTCCAGCAGCAGTTGCAACAGCGTTCCCTGTGGGGTGGCGGAAAGCGGCGTGCCTGCGGAATCGTCCGCAACGATGCCGAAACGCGATAGTTCCGTCGTCACGCGGCGGGCTAGGTTTCGATCCGGTGTGATCAATGCCGCCCGGCTCTCGCCGTCATTGCCGGGCGCGCGCTCGAGCGCCAAGCGGAGGGCGATTGCAATTGCAGTGGCTTCCTCGCGCTCATTGCCCGCCTCGATCAGCGAGACATCTGCAAATGCCGCTGAGATCGTAGCGTCGGATAGTTTCGCCTTCCATGTGCCCCAGTCGCTGGTTGCTTCGGCAGGGGAGAGCGCATGTGAGAGGATTTCGCTACGCTGTCGCAATTCCTCGGGCGGCGCGGCAAGCTGCACCACATCCTGCCGCGTCAATTTCAGTCGCTTTAGCAACTGCGCGAGGCCGTATTGCGAGTGGCTGCGGCTCGCCGGGTCGGCGGGCTGATCTATCCGAATGTCGGGCGCCACCATTCGCCAATGCTCATCCGGCATGCCGAGGTCGAGCCCCGGCAGAACGATGACGCCTTCCGGAAGGTTGGCGACCGCCGCGATAAGGTCGGCCGTCGCCGGCACAGAGCCTGTCGATCCTGCAATGATGATGGGTCCCATCGGCCGGGCTGTCGCCAGGCGATTTGCTTCGGCACGAAGAATTGCGTTGCGGTGTTTTGCGGGCGATGATTTGCCGAGCTCATTCAGCCGCTCCGGCCAGAAGGCGCTGGCAATCTGCAGGAACTCGGCCGTCAGTTGCCACCAAAGCGCATAGTCTTTCGCATTCAGGCGAGACAGTTCGTTCCAATCCCGATCCTCGGTCTCGATGGCGTCGATCAATTCCGCAAGATTGCGCGCAAGCCAAATGGCGTCGGCGGGGCTTGCGGGCGCGACGAGCGGCGAATCGGAATGGATGCTGCGCACAATCTCCGGCAGCTTGTTTCGCCAGGCGAGGATAAGGCGCGCGAGTTCCAGCAGGCGGGCGGTGTTGGATAACGGCTGAGCAAGATCCAGGGTCGCGGGCAGGGCTTCGTCGAAATAGCCGCTATCGTCGTCGGTCTCGCCGAGCGGTCGGATAACCGGGAGGATTGCGGATCGTCCGCCGAGGAGATCGACGAACTCCGAGCGGAGCACGCGTGCTGCGCGCCTCGTTGGCAGATAGATCGTGGTTTTCGAAAGCGATAGGGGATCGCCGGGATCATACCGGAAATGCGGTGTCAGTCGGCCGTCACAAAGGCTTTCGGCAAGGCTCTTCAGGAAGGGAAGCCCTGCGGGGATGCTCAAGACCCTCGGCCGGTGATGCTCGGCCATCCGTCATGCAAACGTCCGGTATCGCCGGATCGTTTCCTCCGCTTCACCAATCGCTTCCGGCGTGCCGACAGTAAGCCAGTGTCCTTCGAGTACGGTACCGTAGAGCCGGCCGCGAGCTATCGCCTTGTCAAAATAGAGATTGAGGTTGAATGGATCGGCTGGCGCGTCATCGAGAAACGACGTGTCCATTGCAATGGCGCCGGCATAGACAATTGGGCAGGGACCCGAGTCGAAGAAACGCGTCAACCGGCCATCCCGCGCCATGTTGAAGTCGTTCTTTCCGTTGTGCCCGGTCGTGTCTTCCAGTTTCACGCAAAGCATAGCCATGTCCATCTCTTCCGGTCGGAAGAATCCGGCTAAGCGTGTCAGGTTGCTGGGAACGCCGCGGCGTTCTCCGATCCAGAAGAGGTCGGCATTCGTGACAAAAACCTTGCCCGGATTAAGCAGCTTCAAGCCCTTCGCAAGGCCGCCGCCGTTGTTCAACAGCTTCTCGCGTTCGTCGGAGATGATGATCTCGAGGTCTTTGTATGAAGCCAGGTGCGCCAGCATCTGATCGGCGTGGTGATGAATATTGACCACGACCCTTTCGACACCGGCTTCCGCAAGCGAATCGAGCGCGTAATCGATCATCGCCTTGCCGTCGATCTTCACGAGCGGCTTCGGGATGGTGTCGGTGATCGGCCGCATGCGGGTTCCAAGACCTGCAGCGAGAACCATGGCTTGCTTGATGCTCATCTGATCCGAGAAATTATGATTCGCTTGGTACTATTCCAGCCCTTACGCACCAGTCGCGCAAGGGGGCAAGCGTTTCATGTTCCAGCGCAACGGAAAGATAGGACAGGGTGCGCGGCATATGCCTCATATAGCCAGGTTTTCCGTCTCGTTGCATCAAGCGAACCCAGAGGCCGGCAAGCTTGCAATTGCGTTGTGCAGACATGATTGCCCAACTCTTCAGGAAACGAGCCTCATCGAAGCCACCCTCTGTTCTGCGCAGAGATAGATAGTCGTCCATCAATTGCCGGAACAGATCGGGCGGGACCGTGACGCGCGCATCCTGCACGATTGAAGCGAGATCGTAGGCTGTGGGGCCGATCATCGCGTCCTGGAAATCAATCAGTCCGACGCGCGCTATCCCACGCTCGTTGTCGCGCCAGATAATGTTCGGCGAGTGGAAATCGCGGAGGAGAAGGCTTTTTTCGGAGGCTTCAAGTTCGTCGATCAGCCTGTCCCAGATCGCGAGGTATTCATCGCGCTCGGCGCCACTGGCGGCGGTACGGCCACGCTTCCAGGGCAAATGCCAATCGAGAACGAGACGTACCTCCATCTTCATCGCCGTCCGATCGAAGTCGGGGATGTGGTGGACGTGGCTGTCGGTGACGCGAATGTCCTGCGGGATCGTCAGCGAGTGCAGATGCGCCAGGCAGGCAACGCTCGCCCGGTAGCGGTCGGCGATGGGCTGACCTTGCAAATCCAGGACGCCGTCGGTGCCAAGGTCCTCCAGAAGCAGGATGCCTTGGTCGTAGTCGACCTGGTAGATCTCCGGTGCAGCAAAACCCTCCTGTCGGAGCACATTGGCAATGGCAACGAAAGGATAGGCATTCTCGGCGATATGCGCGACCTTCGGATATGGCTTGCCATCCAGGACCGGCGGCCCTTCCGGCAACGGTGGCCAATCCATCAGCACGCGTCGATTCCCATCACCGGCATAGACTGCCTCGTAGGCTCGAAGCGAGGCATCGCCTGTCAGAAAACGACGCTTCGCATTGGTGTATCCCGCTGTATCGATGAAATCACGTATGGCCAGGACGCGTCGGATCCGGGCAGCCTGTTTTTCCGGGGCCGCAATGGTCACCCTTCGACCCAGGCCCTCGTGCTCCAGCTTGAGCGCAATGCGGTCTGCCGGCAGCTCGTCGCTTGCCATCTCAGGCCACTCGACGAGGCAGATGCCGTCCTGGAGTGCTTCGTCGAAGCCGAGTTCGGTGAGTTCGGCCGGATCGCCGAGACGGTACAGGTCGAAATGCGCGACCGGTATGCGCAGGTCGTAGGCTTGCACCAGGGTGAAGGTGGGGCTTGGCACGTCGAGTTCGTCATCATCCGCCATCGCACGCAGGAATGCGCGCGCGAGCGACGATTTCCCGGCCCCGAGGTCGCCCGAAAGGGCAAGGCATTCGCCGCGTTTCAGCGCCAACGCCAGGTCCTCTCCAAAGCGGATTGTTTCCGCCTCATCCTTCAGGAAGAGAGAAATGACAGGAGTGCCCGACATCATTCGGCTGCGACGGACGTCGGAAGATCGACCGAAGGAATCCGGCAGGTCACGATCGTGCCCTTGCCCGGCTGGCTGTCAATGGTGACCGTCCCATGGTGAAGGCTGACAAAGCTGTCGACGATCGACAGCCCAAGTCCCGCGCCGCCCCTCTTGCCGCTCTTAGCGCCGGTCGCGAATCGATCAAACACATTGGCGATCATATCCTGCGAAATACCAGGACCGCGATCGCTGACGGAGAAGACGAAATCCATCCCTTCACGCCGGCATTCGAGCGAGATTGACGAACCTTCCGGAGAGAAATTGGCTGCGTTGGAGAGCAGCTTGACGAGGATCTGCTTCAGTCTTTGCGGGTCAGCGACGATCGAGCCCAGATGCGCCGGAGCGGTAATCTCCAGCGTCACGCCGCTTTCCTGCAGCCTGTCGGCAATCTGCATCGATACGTCGTCGAGCAGGTCGCCAAGATCAATCGACGAGTAGCTCAGCCGCATGATTCCGGCGTCGACCGTGGCAAGATCGAGGATGTCGTTGACCAGCGTCAGCAGCACCGAAGAAGAGGTCGAGATGTGATCGATATATTCAGCCTGCCGGTCGTTCAGCGGTCCGAGTCCCGGCGTGCGCAGCAGGTCGGTAAAACCAATAATGTTGGTCAGCGGCGAGCGCAGCTCATACGAGACATGCTGGACGAAGTCGTTCTTAAGCTCGTCTGCCTTGCGCAGTGCTTCGTTCTTTTCCGTCAGGGCGCGCTCAGCACGGACGCTGTCGGTCATGTTGACGAAGGTCAGCATCGTCTGCGCATTCGGCAGCGGGATGACAGCATAGTCGAGCACGAGACCCGAGAACAGCTCGAGCGTTCCCTGGCTCGAGCGGCGCTCGTCGTCGAAGCTGGTGATCAGCTCAGCGAAGGTCCTCCATCCGTCCGGACGGTCATATGATTGAGAGCACGCCTCGCCAAGGGCGCGGATATGCGTGCCGGGCTTGGCCTCCGCTTCCGTGATTCCCCAGAGCGCACGGAAGGCGGGATTGGAAAGGCGCATGCGCCCATCAGGTCCAAAGACGGCAACGCCTTCCGAAAGGTGGTCAATCGTCTCGCCCTGCACCTTGAGAAGCGTGTTGTAGCGCGTCTCGAGGTCGACCTGCTCGGTGAGGTTTTCGAATACCCAGGTGGCACCGCCTTGCGGATGCGCTGTCGCGAATACGCGGAGCGTCTGGCCGTTAGGCAGGTGCCACAAATCCGATTGGGTATCGATCGCTCGATAGACAGAGAGCGCGGTTTCCTTCCAGGATTTCCAGTTCAGTTGGTCCGGCAGCTTCTTCGCGGCGCGCAGGCGCTCCAGCAATTCCGCATTGTCGGGCCGGCTCTCGAGGAAAGCGATATCAAGCTCCCAGAGCGAGACGAAGGCCTGATTGTAAAACTGCAGCCGTCGGTCGCCGTCGAAAATTGCAACGGGTGTTGCGAGATGGTCGAGTGTTTCGGCGTGGCTTTTCAGGGTCCGCTCAAGCTCGGCGCGAACAGTCTCGATGCCGGAAACGTCGACGGCAATGCCGGCGGAGCCGCTTGGGACCTTCACATCGACAACGTCGAAGAAGGTGCGGTTGCCGCGCACCACGGTCGAGATCTTGTCGTGGAATGGTGACTCGGCCGTCGCCGTGGCACGGATGCGCTCGCGGGCAACGGTGGTCAGGAACTCGCGGCCCTCGTTGACCGCCTGATCTGGCGTGGGCGCCTCGACCGCGTCGCCGTAAGCGTGATTGACCCAGGTCAGCCGACCTTCGGTGTCACGCTGCCATGCCGGAAGATCGATTGCGTCGAGCATGCTTTGAAACGCCGAGATCGAGGACAACAGTCTGTCCCGCTCGATCTTAAGCTCAGCAAGCTCGGCGCGAAGATTGTTCAGCGCTACAAAACGGACGAATGCGCGGCCTCCGGAAACCCGGCCTTGCGCTTCCAGGATCTCCTCCCGGTGAGTTTCAACGACCATGTCGAAGCTATGGGCTGCCCCGCGCAGACGGTCGATCGCGCGCTCGAGCTCAGATGCGGAGCGCGACTTCAGCCACAGGCCGAAGGCGAGGAATTCGTTGTCCTGCGGCGCACCGGTTTCGGGAGGCAGCTGACCGATAAGCTCAGGGCGCTCGTTGCCATCCCAGATCACGATCCGGCGATTCTTGTCTGCAATCAGTGCCTGATATTGCGAGATGCGCTGCTGCGCATCGGAGAGTGCCGAGCGGATCTCCCGGCTTTCGCTTTCCATATTCCCACGCTGCCGCACGACCCAAAGGGTGGAAAGCAGCGCGGCGGAGATCACGCCGATGACGACGGAAAGGCCGACAACCTGCGACGAGGTGAAAAGATGCGCGGATGTGACAGCCTCGGCTTCGACCTGCGCTAGAACCGGCTGCGCAATCGATGTCATTGCAGTGCCGGCCGCAAAAATCCGCGCCACATGAGCCAATAGTCCCGGCTTCTCGGCGACGGCCCTTGAAGTGCCGGCAGGTTTCCGTTCGCCCGAACGGAGCGGGCAGGGGTCAGCGTGAACGCCATCCTCTGCCTGTTCGACCAGGCTGTGCATCATTTCCAACATGCGCGGTATGTCTCCGTCCCTTAATGTGCCGCCATCACGACAAGACATCCCATTTTCGAAGCAAACGGACACGTCCGTGGCCACGAATCGAGTGTTAAAACAATACTTCGGAAGGGAATCTGCGGGAAGATGTGTGCCAAAAAATAAGGGCGACGCATTTGTCAATGCGACGCCCTCTAGATGTTGTGGATATTGATCTCGTGATTAATATCGGTAGTGGTCGGCCTTGAATGGGCCTTGTGGCTTCACGCCGATGTAGGAGGCCTGTTCTTCCGAAAGCTGCGTCAGCTTCACGCCAAGCTTGTCGAGATGAAGGCGTGCAACCTTCTCATCGAGATGCTTCGGCAGGATGTAGACCTGGTTCTGGTACTGGCCGGGCTTGGTGAAAAGCTCGATCTGGGCCAGCGTCTGGTTGGTGAAGGACGCGGACATGACGAATGACGGATGGCCGGTGGCGTTGCCGAGGTTGAGCAGGCGACCTTCAGACAGAAGGATGATGCGGTTGCCCTTCGGGAACTCGATGAGGTCGACCTGCGGCTTGATGTTGGTCCACTTGAGGTTACGCAGTGCCGCAACTTCGATTTCGTTGTCGAAGTGGCCGATGTTGCCGACGATTGCCATGTCCTTCATCTGACGCATGTGGTCGATGCGGATGACGTCCTTGTTGCCGGTCGTGGTGATGAAGATGTCTGCCGAAGACACCACGTCTTCGAGAGTGACGACTTCGAAACCGTCCATGGCAGCCTGCAGCGCGCAGATCGGATCCACTTCCGTGACCTTGACGCGGGCGCCAGCGCCCTGGAGCGAAGCAGCCGAGCCCTTGCCGACGTCGCCGTAGCCGCAGACCACGGCGACCTTGCCTGCCATCATCACGTCGGTGCCGCGGCGGATGCCATCGACCAGCGATTCCTTGCAGCCGTACTTGTTGTCGAACTTCGACTTGGTGACCGAGTCGTTGACGTTGATCGCCGGGAAGGGCAGGAGGCCCTTCTGGCTCAACTGATACAGACGGTTCACGCCGGTCGTGGTTTCTTCGGTTACGCCCTTGATCGCATCGCGCTGCTTGGTGAACCAGCCCGGCGAAGCGGCAAGACGCTTCTTGATCTGTGCGAAAAGGATTTCTTCTTCTTCGGAATGCGGCTTGGAGAGCACGTCCTCGCCGGCTTCGGCGCGGGCGCCGAGAAGGATGTACATGGTGGCGTCGCCGCCGTCATCGAGGATCATGTTGGAGAGGCCGCCATCGGCCCACTGGAAGATCTTGTCAGTGTAGACCCAGTAGTCTTCCAGCGACTCGCCCTTGATGGCGAAAACCGGAACGCCGGCAGCAGCGATTGCGGCTGCGGCATGATCCTGCGTCGAGAAGATGTTGCACGAAGCCCAGCGAACTTCGGCGCCGAGCGCGACCAACGTCTCGATGAGAACGGCCGTCTGGATCGTCATGTGCAGCGAGCCGGTGATGCGCGCGCCCTTCAGCGGCTTTGCTTCGCCGAATTCGGCGCGGCAGGCCATCAGGCCCGGCATCTCGGTTTCTGCGATCGTGATTTCCTTGCGGCCGAAGTCCGCGAGGCCGATGTCGGCGACGACATAATCTTTTTCAGTGCTCATTGGGTTCTCCAGGCTGAAAAGCGGCTCAAAATTCGAAGGCGCAAGCGTATGTGCGCCAGAAAGCATCCACGCGGCATGCGCGGCTAGGATGGCCGTTTAGCAGGCTTCTATGACGAAGGCAATAATGATATAAAGAAGTCTTTATATGTTTATATGAGCTGCAAGCGGCTCAAATTTCCTCGCCGAACCGGTTCTGGATCAGTTCGTCGAGAGCATCAAGCGCCTGTGCGGCCTGATTGCCGCTGGCGGAGACTAGGACGCTGGAACCGGGGCTCGCGGCCAGCATCATCAATCCCATGATCGATGTCCCGCCGACCGTCATTCCGTCTTTCGATACGGTGATCGCGGCATCGAAATTCTCGACCAGCTGTACGAACTTTGCCGAAGCGCGTGCGTGCAGTCCGCGCTTGTTGATGATCAGAATTTCTCGGGAGAGTGCCGTCATGGGCGCAATGTGCTCACTATTTGCCGCTGAGGACGCGGCTGGCGACGTTGATGTATTTCCGTCCGGCTTCGGACGCTTCGACAAGTGCCTTTTCCATATTGTTCTCGCCGCGTACCCCGGCAAGTTTGATCAGCATCGGCAGATTCATGCCAGCGATGACTTCGGTGTGGCCACTGCTCATGACGGATATTGCCAGGTTGGAGGGGGTGCCCCCGAACATGTCGGTGAGGATGACGACTCCGTGGCCGTCGTCGGCGCGTGACACTGCTTCCAGGATGTCTTGTCGCCTTTGATCCATGTCGTCTTCGGGACCGATACAGACCGTTTCGATGAATTTCTGAGGACCGACGACATGTTCGACCGCATGACGAAACTCTTCAGCCAGCTTGCCATGAGTGACAAGCACAAGTCCGATCATGATATTACTGCTCCTAGTGGCGTATGCAAACGGTGGCCCCAATATCGCAATGCAGCAATCGCGTCCACCGTGGGGGCACATCTTGGCGATGAAAAGCCGAAGTGCAAGACAAAAATACGACTTTTAGGGCAGGATTTGCCAATTTCGCGGGCATTACTGGCCAATATCGGGCGCTTTTGCCATCAGTATCGCCAGCGGCAACGGAGTATTAGCCAGCAGCCGAATGACCGGCAGATTTATGCTGCCAGCAATAGTTGTCTGCTCTCCTTCCGGCGGCAACCGTTTCTCTCCCGACGCGCTTGCCGGAAGCACAGCGTAATGCATCACGGCGCTTGCAATATGAGGTACTCGGACGATGCCGGTGCCGCGGAGTTCGATCAAACCGCAGATCGACGCGGGGCAGGTCGCAATCACGGTTTCGTCTCCTTTGGAGATGAGCACCTGATCGTCGGCGACGAGCACGGAATAGATGCCCATGCGCTGTGCTTCATTGATGCAGGCGAAGGCCAGCATCGACTTTCCCCAGCCGGAGGGACCCATGAAGAGAAGGCCGGTCGTGCCGACGACGATGGCCGTTGCGTGGATGTTTGAAGGCGCGCCCGTCATACGGTGGTATCGGCGGGAAGAGCGAGAATGAAGCGTGCTCCAAGCAGCTTCTCGCTCTCGGGATCGATAATGTTCTCCGCGCGCAGCGAACCACCATGCGCTTCGGCAATCTGGCGACTGATCGATAGGCCGAGGCCCGAATTCTGCCCGAAGCCTTCCGACTCCGGTCGGTCGGTATAGAAGCGCTCGAAGATGCGATCGATATTCTCTGCCTGGATGCCAGGGCCGTTGTCTTCGATATAGACAATGCAGCGCGAGCGGGTTCTGACCAGCCGCACGGTGATCTTGCCATCGTGTTCAGGAACGAAGGAGCGGGCGTTCTCGATGAGGTTGGTGACGACCTGCCCGATGCGCAAGTCGTGGCCGTTTACCACGAAGCGCGTCTTGACGCCCGGTTTGCGCTCGATCGCGAATTCGATCTGCACTTCCTTTTTGCGATTGCGGATTTGCCGCGACACGTCGATGAGGTCGCGAAGCAAAATCTCCAGATCGACCGAACCTGCATCGACCCGCGCCAATTCCGCATCGAGGCGGGAGGCGTCGGAAATGTCGCTGATCAGGCGGTCGAGGCGGCGAACATCGTGCTGGATAACATCGAGAAGCCGCTTTTTGGACTCGTCCGTTTTGGCGAGCGGTAGCGTCTCGACGGCGCTGCGAAGCGACGTCAGCGGGTTCTTCAGTTCGTGGCTGACGTCGGCCGCGAAGCTTTCGATCGCGTCGATGCGATCGTAGAGAGCCGTCGTCATCTCGCGCAGAGCAATGGAAAGGTTACCGATCTCGTCCTGACGTGCCGAAAAGTCCGGGATTTCCTCGCGCTCCCTCGCGCCGCGGCGGACACGAATGGCGGCCGCCGACAGACGCCGCAAGGGATTGGCGATCGTCGACGAGAGGACGAGAGACAAGAGAACGTTGACGAGGGTCGCGACCCCGAACACGCGCATGATGCCCAGGCGCTCGGCGTGGACGATGTTGTCGATATCTCCGGCCTGCGTCGACAATAGCAGCACGCCAAGGACGGCGCGGAAGCGCTGGATCGGAACGGCGACCGACACGATCAGCTCGCCCTTCTCGGTGGTGCGAACCACAGCGCCGCGCACGCCGGTCAGCGCGTTCATCACTTCCGGATAAATAGAGCCGTCGCCGCCCGGGGCTTCCTTGTAGAGAGGCAGATTTCCAGGCTGCAGGACCTTGTTGAAGATGGTCGTGAACCACTGGCCCCAGGTCTGTTCTTCGTCATCGACCGGCGGCAGATCAAAGCGCAGGACCTGACCGCGTGAATAGAGGTGGCGCGAATCGAGCAGCAGGTTGGCGTCAGCGTCGAAAATCCGCGCCCGGGTTCTGGTCGGCGAAATCAGACGGCGCAGGACCGGCGCGACCTTCTCCGGATCGATCGGGAACTCGAGGTCCTCGTCGTTCGGAACTGGCGTAATGCTCTGCCCGGCCTGCAGTTCGAGCAGCTTTTCCGGGTCGATGGTGATCGAGTTGGTGTCGACTGAGGCCGAGGCCGAGACGGCACCGGCGATGATTTCGCCCTGCGTCAGAAGGCTTTCGACGCGGGCATCGATCAGCCCTTCGCGAAACTGATTGAGATAGAGAATGCCACCGACGAGAACGACAAGCGCCGCGAGATTGAAGAACAGGATGCGACGCGTGAGGCTCGAAAAGACGGCGTTGCCGAAGATGCGGCGGATGATCGTGAAGGGATGCGACCAACGGCGTCCCCTGACGCGGCGGCTGCTTACGCCTTCCGCCTCATCCAGATCCCTTTCCTGCACCAACTGCGCCAACGATAGGCCCTTTCGGAGAGCGGGTCGCTTTCGCGATCACCACTCTCGACAATTCTCAGATGCCGCGCCGCTTGGGCGTCAGGCTGCTTCGCGGAAGCGGTATCCCACTCCGTAAAGCGTTTCAATCATATCAAAGTCGATATCGACCATCTTGAATTTCTTGCGAAGCCGCTTGATGTGGCTGTCAATGGTGCGATCGTCGACATAGACCTGCTCGTCATAAGCCGCGTCCATCAGCGCGTCACGGCTTTTGACGACCCCCGGACGCTGGGCCAACGAATGCAGGATGAGGAATTCGGTGACCGTTAGCGTCACCGGCTCGCCTTTCCAGGTGCAGGTGTGGCGTTCCTGGTCCATGACCAGCTGACCGCGCTCAAGTGAGCGAGCGAGCTGTTGTGCCGTGCCCGGCTTTGGAGCGGCACCGCCGGCTGCGGCGGCAGCCTCGCGGCTCGATGCACGGCGCAGAACAGCGCGCACCCGCTCGACCAGCAGGCGTTGTGAGAATGGCTTGGTAATAAAGTCATCCGCGCCCATCTTCAGGCCGAACAGCTCATCGATCTCCTCATCCTTAGAAGTGAGGAAGATGACCGGCATGTCGGATTTCTGTCGCAGGCGGCGCAGGAGTTCCATGCCGTCCATGCGCGGCATCTTGATGTCGAAGATGGCAAGCTGCGGCGGGCGGGCGAGAAGACCATCGAGGGCGGAAGCGCCGTCCGTATAAGTCTCGACCTTATATCCTTCAGCCTCAAGTGCGATCGACACCGAGGTGAGGATGTTGCGGTCGTCATCAACGAGCGCGATTGTCGGCATGGTATTCGTCTCCGTCATCTATGCGCGTCTCCAGGAATTTTGAAGGTCCCCCAGGCGGCCTTTCTGAACCGGATGCGCTTATGGGGATAAAGGTGGAACAAATTGTGGCAAAGATAAAGGGTGGGATTGTCGCAAAGTTTTGAAGACAACCAAAAGCTGTGTTGTCAATTTGACGAGCGACTTCTGATTCAAACGATTTAAAATAAGGCGGAAAAATTTAAATCGATTAATAGTTTGATATTACTACATTTTATAGATTTTCGGCTCTTGCGTTTTAAAAAACCAGCCCGTACGGTCAGCCTCAGTTCTTAACGGCACGAGCCTCAAGGGAAGGGAAAGACCATGGAGCTGTTCGGAGTCCACAACCCGGCGATAGAGCTGGCGACGATCGGTTTGGGGAGCGCAAACAGCGCTCGCTATAACTTTACCGCCGCCTCCCTCTATGAAGAATCGATTCGCCGGGGTGAGGCTGAGCTGACCGCCCATGGCGCCTTGCGGGCCCTGACGGGCCAGCACACCGGCCGTTCGCCGAGAGACAAGTTCGTCGTACGTGACGCCAAAACCGATGGCGAGATCTGGTGGGACAACAACAAGCCGATGTCGCCGGAGCACTTCGCGCTGTTGAAGCAGGACATGCTCGCGCATGCCGCCGGCAAGGATCTGTTCGTTCAGGACCTCATCGGAGGTGCTGACGAAAACAACGCGCTGCCGACCCGTGTCGTCACGGAGCTGGCCTGGCATTCGCTGTTCATTCGTAACCTGCTGATCCGCCCAGAGCGCCCGACGCTCGAAACCTTCGTCCCGAAGCTGACGATCATCAACCTGCCGACCTTCAAAGCCGATCCAGCGCGTTACGGCTGCCGCACAGAAACGGTCATCGCTTGCGACCTGACGAATGGCGAAGTGCTGATCGCCGGCACCTTCTATGCCGGCGAGATGAAGAAGTCGGTCTTTACCGTGCTGAATTACCTGCTCCCGGCAAAGGGCGTCATGCCAATGCACTGCTCGGCCAATGTCGGTCCGGCTGGGGATTCCGCTGTCTTTTTCGGCCTTTCGGGCACCGGCAAGACGACGCTTTCGGCGGATCCTGCCCGCACGCTGATCGGCGACGACGAGCACGGGTGGGGTGAGGATGGCATCTTCAACTTCGAAGGCGGCTGCTACGCCAAGACGATCCGTCTCTCGGCGGAAGCGGAACCGGAAATCTACGCAACGACGCAGCGCTTCGGCACGATTCTCGAAAACGTCGTTCTGAACGATGAACGCGAACCCGACTTCAACGACGGCTCGCTGACGGAGAACACACGCTGCGCCTACCCACTGGATTTCATTCCGAACGCCTCCAAGACCGGCCTCGCCGGTCACCCGAAGACAATCATCATGCTGACGGCCGATGCCTTCGGCGTCATGCCGCCGATCGCCAAGCTGACGCCGGATCAGGCCATGTACCACTTCCTTTCCGGGTACACCGCCAAGGTGGCCGGTACCGAACGGGGCGTGACCGAGCCGGAGGCGACGTTCTCGACTTGCTTCGGCGCGCCGTTCATGCCACGCCATCCGTCGGAATACGGCAATTTGCTGAAGGATCTGATCGGTCGCCACGGCGTTGAATGCTGGCTCGTCAACACGGGCTGGACCGGCGGGGCTTACGGCACCGGCAAGCGGATGCCGATCAAGGCGACCCGCACGCTGCTGGCCGCAGCACTCTCGGGTGAGCTCGGCAAGGCAGACAGCCGCGTCGACCCGAACTTCGGCTTTGCTGTTCCCGTTGTGGTGCCGGGCGTTGACACGGCCATCCTCGATCCACGTTCTACGTGGCAGGATCCGGTCGCCTATGATGCGCAGGCTAGCAAGCTCGTGACGATGTTCATCGAGAACTTCGCGAAGTTCGAAGGCCACGTGGATGGCGGGGTGCGCGATGCGGCTCCGGGGTTTCGCGCCGCCGCTGAATGATGCGCCAAAACATTGATGATTCACGTGAAACCCGGCGGTCTCCGCCGGGTTTCTTTGTCTGTTCCCAAGGGCCGGCCGATGTGAGATAGAAAATGTATGGCCAGCGAACCGCTTTACATCAACGATCGAATTATCATCGCCGGGTGGGAGTTGACCGAGCAGTTCGTTCTGGCGGGCGGCCCCGGCGGGCAGAACGTCAACAAGGTCTCGACAGCAGTCCAGCTCTTCTTCAACATCCCAAACTCACCGTCCTTGACGGAGCGGGTGAAAGCGAATGCCGTGAAACTGGCCGGGAAGCGCCTCTCGAAAGAGGGCGTGTTGATGATCGAGGCAAGCCGCTTTCGCAGCCAGGATCGCAACCGCGAAGACGCGCGCGAGCGGCTGAAGGAACTGATTCTCGAGGCGGCAAAACCGCCACCGCCACCGCGCAAGAAAACCAAGCCGACAAAGGGGTCGGTCGAGCGCCGGCTGAAGGAGAAATCGGACCGTGCGGAGGTGAAGAAGATGCGCGGGCGACCGCTCGGAGATTGACATGCTGAAGCTTCCGAACGGCGTCAGTCATCGTCCTGTTTATCTGGACCGGCCGCGACAGCAGGCTTTGGTGGATATTGTCAGGTCGATCGTGGCGGGTGCGCCGCTCTTCGTGCCCGTCATGCCTGGCACCGGCAAGCCGATGTCAGTGCGCATGACGAATTGCGGACCGCTCGGCTGGGTAACCGACAAGGAGCGCGGCTATCGCTATCAGCCGACCCACCCCGTTACGGGCAAGCCCTGGCCGGACATGCCTGTGGAATTGATCGAGATCTGGAACGACGTCTCTGGCTATGACAAGCCGCCACAGGCCTGCCTCGTCAACTTCTACTCCGACGAGGCCCGCATGGGACTGCATCAGGACAAGGATGAACAGGACCTTGCAGCGCCTGTTGTGTCGATCTCGCTCGGCAATAGCTGCCTGTTTCGCGTCGGTGGCCTCGCGCGCGACGACCGCACGCTTTCCTTCAAGCTCTCAAGCGGCGATGTCGTGATCTTGGGTGCGGAAGGGCGCCTTTGCTTCCATGGCGTCGACAGGATCTATCCATCGACGTCGACCTTGCTGAAGAATGGCGGCCGGATCAATCTGACGCTTCGCCGGGTAACGGCCTAGAGCTTCCTCAATGCGACCTGTTCTATCAGGTGATTGTTGCCCTTGCGCAGGATAAGGTCGGCACGCGGGCGCGTCGGGAGGATGTTTTCCCGCAGGTTCTTCAGGTTGATGTTTTCCCAGAGGCCTTCGGCAATCGTCAGCGCTTCCTCCTCGCTGATCGAGGCATAGCGGTGGAAGAAGGAGTGGGGATCGCGAAACGCCGTTTCGCGCAGCCGCAGGAAACGCGTCACATACCAGTCGTGAATCCGGCTTTCATCCGCATCGATGTAGATCGAGAAGTCGAAGAAGTCGGAAACCATCGGAACGATCTTGCCGCCAGCCGGCAGGTCGCGCGACTGCAGCACGTTGATGCCCTCGAAGATCAGAATATCCGGCCGATCGACGATCTTGTACTCGTTCGGCAGCACGTCATAGACAAGATGCGAATAGGACGGTGCCTTGACGTTCGGCTGCCCAGCCTTGATCGCGGCCAGGAAACGCAGGATCGCGCCGGTGTCGTAGCTCTCGGGAAAACCCTTGCGCTGCATCAGGTTTTCACGCTGCAGCACGGCATTCGGGTGCAGGAAGCCGTCCGTGGTGACAAGATCCACCTTTGGACTGGACGGCCAGCGCGACAGCAGTTCCTTCAGGATACGGGCGGTCGTCGATTTGCCGACAGCCACGGAGCCGGCGATGCCGATCACGAAGGGAGTCTTCGCGACGTTGGAGAGGCTGAGGAAGCGATTGCGTTGCTCGAACAGCAGCTGCGAGGATTCCACATGCGCCGACAGAAGGCGCGACAGCGACAGATAGATGCGCCGCACTTCATCGAGGTCGATCGGGTCGCCCATGGAGCGCAGCCGCTTGACCTCGTCCCCCTTCAGGGTGAGCGGCGTATCCGCCCGGAAGCGCGCCCATTCCTCGGAAGAAAAGAAGTGATAGGGCGAATAGGCATTCGCCTGAAAATGATCGAGCGTTTCGGGCGCTCCGATGAGCTGTCTTGCGATACTCATGAACTTTGCCGGCTCGCCTTTTCTTTCAGGCCGGATTGAGCGGTACGGCGCTCAAGCTCCGCCATGACACTTTGCAACGGAATGCCTGCGACCTTCAATACGACCAATAGGTGATAGAGCAGGTCGGCGGCTTCATAGGTAAGGTTTTCGCGGTCATCGGCGATCGCTGCCATCACGGTCTCGATCGCCTCTTCGCCGAGTTTCTTGGCCGCTTTTGGCTGACCGGCAGAAACGAGCTTTGCCGTCCAGGATTCTTCCGGAGAGGCCTTCGATCGCGCATCGACGATCTTTTCCAGGTCGGCGAGGGTAAATTCGCTCATGATTCCGCTTTCCACTCAGTCCAGACGCATGTCGATGCCGCACGACGACATATAGCGCTTCGCTTCCCCGACGGAATAGGTACCAAAGTGGAAGATCGAAGCAGCCAGAACGGCATTGGCATGTCCTTGCTTGACCCCGGCCACGAGGTCATCGAGGTCGCCGACGCCGCCCGAAGCTATCACCGGCACCCGAACCGAATCCGCTATGGCACGCGTCAGTTCGAGATCGTAGCCGACCTTCGTCCCGTCCCGGTCCATTGAGGTAACAAGCAGCTCGCCGGCGCCACGCTCGACCATTTTCCGAGCGAAATCCACGGCATCGATGCCGGTCGCATTGCGGCCACCATGCGTATAGATCTCCCAGGCGCTGACATCGCCTTGGACAGGCACTGTCCGCCGCTTGGCGTCGATCGAGACGACGATGCACTGGTCGCCGAACTTGTCGGCGGCCTCCGCAACGAAATCCGGATTGTTGACGGCGGCCGAGTTGATAGAGATCTTGTCCGCGCCACAAAGCAGCAGCTTGCGAATGTCAGCGATGGTGCGAACGCCGCCGCCGACGGTGACAGGCATGAAGCATTGCTCGGCGGTGCGAGCGACGACATCGAAGATCGTCTCGCGATTGTCCGAGGAAGCGGTAATGTCGAGAAAGCAAAGTTCGTCGGCGCCGGCGGCATCGTAGGCCTTGGCGGCCTCGACCGGGTCTCCGGCATCTACCAGATTGACGAAGTTGACACCCTTGACGACGCGGCCGTCCTTGACGTCGAGGCAGGGAATGACGCGAGCCTTGAGGGTCATTGCGCAGTCTCCTTTGCGCGTGCGGCTGAAATCAGCGCCAGCGCTTCTTTCGGGTCGATGCGTCCATCATAGAGCGCGCGGCCGGAAATCGCACCCTCGAGCTTGCGTGCGTCAAGCTCGAGCATCCGCTTCACGTCCTCGATCGAAGCAAGGCCGCCGGACGCGATGACGGGGATCGATACGGCTTCGGCAAGCTCGAGCGTCGACGACCAGTTGATGCCGGCAAGGATGCCGTCGCGGTCGATGTCGGTGTAGATGATCGCGGCAACGCCGGCGCCCTCGAACTTCTTCGCGAGCTCGATGACGCCGAGCTCGGAGGCCTCGGCCCAACCTTCGACTGCGACTTTGCCGCCCTTGGCATCGATTCCGACAGCAACACGGCCGGGAAACTTCTTGCAGGCTTCAATCACGAGCGCCGGATCGCGCACGGCGATCGTTCCGAGAATGACGCGGGCAAGGCCGCGCGACAGCCAATTCTCGATATGGTCGAGTGTACGGATGCCGCCACCAAGCTGAACGGGGTTCTTCGTTGCCTTCAGGATCGCGTCGACAGCAGCGCCGTTGACGCTTTCGCCAGCAAAGGCGCCATTCAAGTCAACGACATGCAGCCATTCGAATCCCTGGTCTTCAAAGGCCTTCGCCTGGGCTCCGGGATCGGGATTGTAGACGGTTGCCTGGTCCATATCGCCAAGCTTGAGGCGAACGCACTGCCCATCCTTGAGGTCGATTGCGGGAAATAGGATCATTCTGTCAGTCCTTGCAATGCGCGAGCTCAAGGCTTCCAGCGCAGGAAATTGGCAATCAGGGCGAGGCCGAGATTCTGGCTCTTTTCGGGATGGAACTGGGCTCCGGCCATGTTGTCGCGACCGACGAAGGCGGTGATCGGGCCGCCGTAATCGGCCGTCGCGAGCACGTCGGCGGGGTTTTTCGCCGCCAGATGGTAGGAATGCACAAAATAGGCATGCAGCCCGTTCGGCCCCGTCGGAATGCCGTCGAACAACGGGTGGGGGGATTTCAGATCCAGCGTATTCCAGCCGATCTGTGGAATCTTCAGATTGGCATCACCTGGCGTCATTTCGACGACATCGCCGGGTATCCAGCCAAAGCCATCCGTGACGGTCTTCTCGAGACCGCGCGATGACATCAGCTGCATGCCGACGCAAATACCAAGGAAGGGCCGGGCCTTCTTCTCAACCACATCGATCAGAGCGTCCGACATGCCGGAAACGGCATCGAGGCCGCGTCGGCAGTCGGCATAGGCGCCAACACCCGGCAGCACCACGCGATCGGCGGCGGCTACAACCTCGGCCTTGTCGGTCAGATCGATCACGGCATCGATGCCGACTTCCCGTGCGGCCCGTTCGAAGGCCTTCGTCGCCGAACGCAGGTTGCCGGAACCGTAGTCTATAATTGCGACGCGCATTCAGCGTCCTCCATCAAAACCAAAGAGACCGAGCGAGGTGGCGTTGCCGTGTCGCGGGGCATGGGCTGCGGGATCCCATTGCGGCGACGGCGCCGGGCGGCTGTCGTCGGCGTCGGTCTGGACATTCAAAAAGTAGATTTCTTCTGCGGTCTGCAGCGAGTCGGCGGAAACGAGGTCGGCCTCAGCCCAGCCCTTCGCAACCAGATTGCGGATGCGAAGATTCTGGCCCTCGAGCGCCACCAGCAGACTGGTGCCGAAGGTGATCGCAACGCCGACGGGCCAGAGGTCTGCGCGGTCTGCCAGCGCACCGCCAAGGCTTTGCAGGAGAAATGCCGCGATGGCGTAGAGCCACAGCTGGTGGAAGGCCAGCCATATCCAGGGAAAGAGAAACCCGAGCACGGTAAAACCGTCGCGAATGAAGCGCGTCTTCTCGTGGTTGGAGTCTGTTCCGCTAGGCGCAGTCAGAACCAGATAGCTGGAAGTCATGTCGTCAAGCTCCCTCAGGGGGCTCAGACGAGCGTGCCCTTCGTCGAGGGAACACGGCCCGCCTGTCTCGGATCGATCTCTGTCGCCGTACGCAGCGCGCGGGCAACGGCCTTGAAGCACGTCTCTGCAATATGGTGGTTGTTGGCACCATAATGGTTGAGAATATGCAAGGTGATGCCGGCGTTCTGGGCAAGCGCCTGGAAGAATTCGCGAACGAGTTCGGTGTCGAACGTGCCGATCTTCGGCGCACTGAAGGTGACGTTCCAGACAAGGAAGGGGCGACCGGAGAGGTCGACGGCTGCCTTCGTCATCGTCTCGTCCATGGCGAGGTCGATCGATGCATAGCGCGTGATGCCGCGGCGGTCGCCGAGTGCCTTGGCAATCGCCTGGCCGATCGCGATACCGGTGTCTTCCACTGTATGGTGGTCGTCGATATGGAGATCGCCCTTGGTCTCGATTTCCATGTTGATCAGCGAATGTCGTGACAGCTGGTCGAGCATATGGTCGAAGAAGCCGACGCCAGTCGAAATTTTCGACTTTCCGGTGCCGTCGAGATTGACGGAAACGGAAACCGAAGTCTCGTTCGTCTTGCGGGACACGGTACCCGTGCGGCTTGCTGCGGTCTCGGCCATAAGGCTGCTCCATCGGGAAATACGGGCGTTCCTTATCAGGCGTGCCGCGAAATATCCAGAACCGCGGCAGCAGAAAAAGACGCCATTTGCAATCGGCATTCACGCACTTACATAGGGCTCGACAGGGCCGGCGTTCGGCCCGACACAACAAGCCCGGCAGACGGGCAAAGGTGAATAGATGACAACGATTATTACAGTTCGAAAGGGCGGTAAGGTCATCATGGCCGGCGATGGTCAGGTAAGCCTCGGCCAGACCGTGATGAAGGGCAACGCCCGCAAGGTGCGGCGCATCGGCAAGGGCGAGGTTATTGCCGGTTTCGCAGGCGCCACTGCGGATGCGTTCACGCTCCTCGAACGCCTCGAAAAGAAGCTCGAGCAATATCCGGGGCAGCTGATGCGCGCCGCCGTCGAGCTTGCCAAGGATTGGCGCACGGACAAGTATCTCCGCAACCTCGAAGCCATGATGCTCGTCGCTGACAAGCAGGTGACGCTGGCGATAACAGGCAACGGCGATGTTCTCGAGCCGGAGCACGGGGCCATGGCGATCGGTTCGGGTGGCAATTATGCGCTCGCTGCGGCCCGCGCCCTGATGGACACAGACAAATCCGCCGAAGAGGTCGCGCGTCGCGCCCTCGATATTGCCGCCGATATTTGCGTCTACACGAACCATAATGTGGTGGTGGAAACGCTCGACGCCGAAGCTTGACCCGGTTTCAAAGATTCACGCCCCGATGGGATATTCGATATGACCACATTTTCCCCCCGCGAGATCGTTTCCGAACTTGACCGCTACATCATCGGCCAGCATGAGGCCAAGCGCGCGGTGGCAATCGCGCTGCGCAACCGTTGGCGTCGCCACCAGCTCGATCCGGATCTACGCGACGAAGTGATGCCAAAGAACATCCTGATGATCGGCCCGACCGGTGTCGGCAAGACGGAAATCTCTCGCCGTCTCGCCAAGCTGGCGGGCGCGCCCTTCATCAAGGTTGAAGCGACCAAGTTCACCGAAGTCGGTTACGTCGGACGCGACGTGGAGCAGATCATCCGCGATCTCGTCGAGGTTGGCATCGGGCTCGCACGCGAGAAGAAGCGGAGCGAAGTGCAGGCAAAGGCGCATATGAGCGCCGAGGAACGCGTTCTCGATGCGCTCGTCGGCGCCACGGCCTCGCCGGCGACCCGTGACAGCTTCCGCAAGAAGCTGCGCAACGGTGAACTTGATGACAAGGAGATCGATATCGAGATCGCCGACACCGGTACCGGCATGGGTGGCTTCGACATTCCGGGCATGCCGGGCGCAAATATCGGCGTGCTCAACCTCTCCGAAATGTTCGGGAAGGCGATGGGTGGCCGCACCAAGAAGGTCCGCACGACGGTCAAGGCATCCTACACGGATCTGATCCGCGACGAGTCCGACAAGCTGATCGACAACGAAGTTATCCAGCGCGAGGCGGTTCGTGCGGTCGAGAATGACGGCATCGTCTTCCTCGACGAGATCGACAAGATCGCCGCTCGCGACGGCGGCATGGGTGCCGGCGTTTCGCGCGAAGGCGTGCAGCGCGACCTGCTTCCCCTGGTCGAAGGAACGACGGTGTCGACGAAGTACGGGCCGGTGAAGACGGACCACGTCCTTTTCATCGCCTCCGGCGCATTCCATGTCTCCAAGCCGTCCGATCTGTTGCCGGAATTGCAGGGTCGTCTGCCGATCCGCGTCGAACTGCGCGCGCTCACAAAGGAAGACTTCCGCCGTATCCTGACGGAAACCGAGGCGAGTCTTATCAGGCAGTACAAGGCGCTGATGGAAACGGAAGGCCTCACCCTCGAATTCACTGACAATGGCATTGATGCCCTGGCTGATGTGGCCGTCCACTTGAATTCGTCTGTCGAAAACATCGGCGCCCGTCGCCTTCAGACCGTCATGGAGCGCGTTCTGGACGAAATCTCGTTCAATGCTCCGGATCGCGGCGGCTCGACCGTGACGATTGACGCCGACTACGTCCGAGAGCACGTCGGTGACCTGGCGCAGAACACAGATCTGTCCCGGTTCATTCTGTGATGAACAAGCATCGGGTCCTGTCCTTACTGATGTGACGCCGCGATTTTGACAGCTTGGACTCTCGACAGCGGGCCCTTTACTTTTTAGTGAAGGGCCCGTCTCGTTATCGGCGCCAGCATTATTCGGCCAAGATTGTGGTCCAGTCAGCGCGCTTCGCGACAATGCCAAAATGATGGGAATGCTGATCGTGCGACGCCTTATGACAAGCCTCCTGATTGTTGCTGCGGTGCTGACCTCGGTGCCTGCTTTTGCCATGCAGGTGGTGCCGTCAGGTAATCGTCATGCCGAGCAACCGGATGTTCCGGACGCCTCGGTTCGTCGCACCAAAGGCACGAAGAGCTCGTTCGATCGGAAATACGAGAAGGTCCGTGACCTCTTGGCCACGGATCACGAACTGATGGGCAAGATCAAGAAAGTTTCGGCCGCTTATGGCATCGACCCGATCCACGTGGTCGGTGCGATCGTCGGCGAGCATACCTACAATGTCGACGCCTATGACCGCCTGCAATCCTATTACGTGAAGGCCGCTTCCTATGCCGGCCAGAGTTTCCGTTTCGCCTATGATGGCGAGGACGTGGACGATTTCGTCAAGCGGCCGGAGTTTGCTGAATGTAGCGGCAAGGGCGATTCCTACACGTTGTGGAGTTGCCGTGAGGACGTCTGGGAAAGGGACTTCCGAGGCAAGACGATCGGTGGCAAGAGCTACCCGAACAACCGCTTCAGTGCCGTCTTCTTTCAGCCCTTCTACGCTGGTCAGACCTTCGGCCTCGGCCAGATCAACCCGCTGACCGCGCTGATGCTCTCGGATCTCGTCTCCAAGGTCTCAGGTTATGAAAAGCTGAACGAGAGGGACGCCGGTGCCGTCTACAAGGCAATCATGGAGCCCGATATCTCGCTTGCCTTCGTCGCTGCCTCCATCCGCCGCTCGATCGACGATTACAAACAGATCGCCGACATGGACATTTCCAAGAATCCGGGCCTGACCGCCACCCTCTATAATGTCGGCAATTCGCGCCAGCGCGCGGCGGCCCTGGCGGCCAAGAACCGCGCTTCAGGCGAAACCGTCTGGCCGGAGGAAAACTATTACGGCTGGTTGGTCAACGACAAGCTGGACGAGTTGGAGCGCCTGCTCTAGCTTCCGCCTTGCCGGGAAGAGTTTAGAATCTTCCGCGAAAGGCTGAATTCTCATGGCCATGCGTCCGGATCCCTTTGAACCTCCGGCACCGTTGCCCCGCACGGTGCCACCGAGCCGCCTTGAGATCATCCGCACCATCCTGCGCAATCCGCTGGAGCTCTGGGGCGAGCCTTCCTACACGCTGCCGTGGATCCAGACGCGGTTCTTTCGGGAAAGAACCCTGATCGTCAATGATCCCGGTTTGATCCGCCATGTTCTCGTCGACAATGCCACGAACTACCGCATGTCGGATATTCGCCAACTCATCTTGCGCCCGATCCTGCGTGACGGCCTGCTGACGGCGGAAGGAGAGGTTTGGAAGCGATCCCGCAAGGCGGTATCACCGGTCTTCACGCCGCGCCACGCAAACGGCTTCGCCGGGCAGATGCTTCGCCAGTCCGAGGACTACGCGATAAAATACGAATCCGCTGGCAGAGACGGCAAGGTCTTCGAGATTGCCGCCGACATGACGGAACTGACCTTCGCCATGCTCGCCGATACGCTGTTCTCAGGCGAGATCGTCACCTCCTCCGATAGCTTTGCCGACGACGTAAACGCACTCCTCCACCGCATGGGGCGCGTCGACCCGATGGATCTCCTGCGCGCGCCCTCATGGGTTCCGCGCGTCACCCGCATCGGCGGTCAAAAGGTGCTGGACAAGTTCCGAAACATCGTGCGCCAGACCATGGATGCCCGGCTCGCGCGTATGCAAGCCGATCGAGCCTCCGCGCCGGACGACTTTCTGACCTTGCTCCTTGATCAGGCTGCAACCGGCGGGCTGACGAACGACGAGATCGAAGACAATATTCTCACCTTCATCGGCGCGGGCCACGAAACGACGGCGCGGGCGCTCGCCTGGACGCTCTATTGCGTCGCCAACACGCCGCACATCCGCGAGGCGATGGAGGAGGAGATCGATCGCGTGCTGGCCCAGGATGTCGAGCCGGTAAAATGGCTCGATCTGATGCCTTACACGCGTGCCGCCTTCGAGGAGGCGCTGCGGCTCTATCCGCCGGCGCCGTCGATCAATCGCGCCGCCATCGCCGCCGATCGCTGGACCGATGCGAAAGGCGAAACGGTCGAGATCGAGGCCGGAGTCACCGTTCTCATCATGCCGTGGACGCTCCATCGTCACGAGCTCTATTGGGACAAGCCACGCGCCTATATCCCGGAACGGTTCCTGCCGGAGAATCGCGCCAAGATCGGGCGTTTCCAGTTCCTCCCGTTCGGCGCGGGTCCGCGGGTCTGCATCGGCGCGACCTTTGCCCTGCAGGAGGCTGTTATCGCTCTGGCCGTGCTGATGCACCGGTTCCGCTTCGATATGACGGACAAGACAAGGCCATGGCCGGTTCAGAAACTGACGACGCAGCCGCAAAACGGCCTGCCGATGCGCGTCACGCCGCGGTCTTTGTCCGTAGCGGCATAAATCTTTCGAATTATTGCATAATTGACTATGAATGAAAGCCGCGCAAAGTGGCAGCATGAAAAAGCTGCCGTGGTCTTGGGAGACATTGAATGAGCCGCATCGATAAAAACGGTCTTGCTGTTGAAGCCGTCCTTCATGAGTTCCTGGTGAAGGAGGCGTTGCCCGGCCTGCAGATCGATGCCGACAAGTTCTTTGCAGATTTCTCGGCCATCGTTCACGATCTGGCTCCGCGCAACCGCGAACTGCTTACCAAGCGCGATGCACTTCAGCTTCGAATCGATGATTGGTACCGTCAACATGGCGCGCCGACCGACATGGAAGCGTACCAGGCGTTTCTGCGGGATATCGGCTATATCCTGCCGGAAGGCTCCGATTTTCAGGTATCGACCGCCAACGTTGATCCCGAGATCGCCTCGATCGCCGGTCCGCAGCTCGTCGTTCCCGTCATGAATGCGCGCTATGCGCTGAACGCCGCCAACGCGCGCTGGGGCTCGCTCTACGATGCGCTTTACGGGACCGATGCGATTCCCGAGAGCGATGGCGCCGAAAAGGGCAAGAGCTACAATCCGCAGCGCGGCGAGAAGGTCATCGGTTGGGTTCGCAATTTCCTCGATACCGCTGCTCCGCTCGACAGCTGGAACTGGAAGGATGTCGCGACCTTTGCTGTCAGGGATGGTGCACTCGTCATCACTTCGACCGACGGCGAGCATGTTTCGCTGACCGATGCGGCGCATTTTGCCGGCTATCTGGGCGATGCCGCGGCGCCGACGCAGATCCTGTTAAAGAACAACGGCATCCATATCGACATCGTCATCGACGCCTCGACCGCGATCGGCAAGAGCGATCCGGCGCACATCTCCGACGTCTGGCTGGAATCGGCGATTACGACGATCATGGACTGCGAGGACTCGGTTGCAGCAGTTGACGCCGAAGACAAGGTCGTCGTCTATCGCAATTGGCTCGGCCTCATGAAGGGCGACCTGCAGGAGGAGGTGTCCAAGGGTGGCTCGAGCTTCATCCGCAAGCTCAATCCCGATTTGGAGTACAGCGGCCCGACCGGTACGCCCTTCGAAGTGCATCGCCGGTCGCTGATGCTCGTGCGCAACGTCGGCCATCTCATGACGAATCCCGCCATCCTCGATCGTGACGGCAACGAAGTGCCGGAAGGGATCATGGACGCCATGATCACCGGCATGATTGCGCTCTACGACGTCGGCCCCAATGGCCGGCGCAAGAATTCCCGCGCCGGTTCGGTCTATGTCGTCAAGCCAAAGATGCATGGACCCGAGGAAGTCGCCTTCGCTGCCGAGATCTTTTCGCGCGTCGAGGATGCCCTCGGCATGGCGCGCAATACCATCAAGATGGGCATTATGGACGAGGAGCGGCGCACTACCGTCAATCTCAAGGAGTGCATCCGCGCCGCCCGCGAACGCGTCGTCTTCATTAACACCGGTTTCCTGGACCGCACCGGCGATGAAATCCATACCTCGATGGAAGCCGGGCCGATGATCCGCAAGGGCGATATGAAACAGGCTGCCTGGATCGGCGCCTACGAGAACTGGAACGTCGACATCGGCCTTGAATGCGGTCTTTCCGGCCATGCGCAGATCGGCAAGGGGATGTGGGCCATGCCGGATCTGATGGCGGCGATGCTGGAGCAGAAAATCGCGCACCCGAAAGCCGGCGCCAATACTGCCTGGGTTCCGTCCCCAACCGCTGCGACGCTGCACGCGACCCATTATCACCGCATCAACGTCGCTCGCGTTCAACAGGGTCTGAAGGACCGTGCGCGCGCCAAGCTCTCCGATATTCTTTCTGTCCCCGTAGCGGTTCGTCCGAATTGGACGCCGGAGGAAATCCAGCGCGAACTCGACAACAATGCCCAGGGCATTCTCGGTTACGTTGTCCGCTGGGTCGATCAGGGCGTCGGCTGCTCCAAGGTGCCCGACATCAACAATATCGGCCTTATGGAAGACCGCGCGACGCTGCGAATCTCCGCCCAGCATATGGCCAATTGGCTGCATCATAAGGTCACGACCGAAGCGCAGATTGCCGAGACGATGAAGCGCATGGCCGCAGTCGTCGACCAGCAGAATGCATCCGATCCCGCCTACGTGCCAATGGCAACCGATTTCGACGGTTCGATCGCCTTCCAGGCGGCACTCGATCTTGTCTTGAAGGGCAGGGCACAGCCGAACGGCTATACCGAGCCTGTCCTCCATCGCCGCCGCCTCGAACTGAAGGGCAAGCAGGCTTAAGAACAAATCAGTAGAAAAGGCCGCCGAAAGAATGTTCCGGCGGCCTTTCTAATACCCCATTTCGGCAACAGCTTACTGGATAACGATGACCTTCGAAGTCGTCTTGCCCGGACGTACGCGGCTGTAGAGGTCGATAACGTCCTGGTTCATCAGACGAATGCAGCCCGAGGAGGCCGCGGTGCCGATCGAAGCCCATTCCGGCGTGCCGTGCAGGCGGAAGAGGGTGTCCTGACCCTTTTCGTTGAAGAGATACATCGCGCGCGCGCCGAGCGGGTTGCTGAGGCCAGGGCCCATGCCATCTTCGACATACTTGGCAACTTCCGGCTTGCGCTCGGCCATTTCCTTCGGCGGATGCCAGGTCGGCCATTCCTGCTTCCATGCGACATAGGCCGTGCCTGCCCAGGCGAAGCCCTGCTTGCCGACACCGATGCCGTAGCGCATCGCCTTGCCGCCGGGCAGGATGTAATAGAGGAAGCGCTCGCGGGTGTTGACGATGATCGTGCCCGGACGCTCGGTGGTTTCGTAAGAGACGATCTGGCGGCGGAACTGCGGCTTGACCTTCTGGATCGGGATCGCCGGCAGCGAATATCCGGCATCCGTCGTCACGCCATAGGCGTCGTCGAAGATCTGCGCGGTCTGGACGGTCGGGCCCGGCACGGCCTTGTCTTCAACGGAGGCGCTCTCGGTAGTCGAAGAGCAACCGGCCAGAGCGAGCGTCGCCATCAGGCCGAATACAGGAAATGCATTGCGGATACGCATGGATGTCTCTTAGGAAATGGGCAAGGGGAAACGGTCTTTTGAACCATCTTTGATTATGGTTTATTTTCGATTAACTTTGCCTTTGCAAGCTGTTGCAGTGCGGCAAAATCAATACGCAGCGGCAAATTAGAAGCGCATGGTTTTTTTGCAACAACGCGCGCGCCAGACCTACGGTTATCCATGACGATTTTGAGTGTTTACAATAACAATCCGTTAATAGACGGCCGGCAGTCGGACAGAGCTATGCTCGTGCGGCGCGGGACTCAGATTTTACTTCATGAGATGCGTCACGCCGTGTTGCCGGAGCTGTCGCTTGCGAGCGGACGCCGGGCGGATCTGATCACCATTTCGGAGAAGGGCGAAATCTGGATCATCGAGATCAAGACCTCGATCGAGGACTTTCGCGTCGACCGCAAGTGGCCGGACTATCGCCTGCATTGTGATCGGCTGTTTTTCGCCACGCACAAAGATGTTCCGCTTGAGATTTTCCCCGAGGGCTGCGGGTTGTTTTTATCGGATGGCTACGGCGCGCATATGATCCGCGAGGCGCCCGAACATCGCCTTGCGCCAGCGACGCGTAAATCTGTGACGCTCAATTTCTCCCGCGTAGCCGCCCAGCGCCTGCTGATGGCCGAATGGGCAAACGGCAAGCCGTTTGAGGTCGACGATATTTAGGGTTATTTCGGCGCGCGCTTGGCGAGGATCCGCTGCAGCGTGCGGCGATGCATATTGAGCCGCCGCGCGGTCTCCGAAACATTGCGCTCGCACATTTCATAGACCCGCTGGATATGCTCCCAACGCACACGGTCGGCTGACATCGGGTTTTCCGGTAGCTCTGCTTTCTCGCCCGCCCGCTGCGTCAGGGCGGCATAGACGTCGTCCGCATCGGCGGGCTTTGCCAGGTAATCGACCGCGCCGAGCTTCACAGCGGTAACGGCTGTTGCAATATTGCCGTAGCCGGTCAGAACGATGATCCGGGTATCGTCGCGGCGCTGGCGGATTGCCTCGATTACGTCCAGACCGTTGCCATCACCAAGCCGCAGGTCCACGACGGCATATTTCGGTGGATGGCTCTTGGACTTGGCAACACCCTCGGCGACTGACTCAGCTGTCTCGACCGTGAAGCCGCGTGTCTCCATCGCGCGCGCCAGACGGCGCAGGAAGGGACCGTCATCGTCAACGATCAGCAAGCTGGCGTCCGGACCGATATGATCCGCATTGGCGAGGGAGGATTCGTGGTCAAGCTCGTTCATATCTATCAATCCCGGCGGCTGCCCCGCCTGATATAAGTCAATTATTCAGCTTTTTCATTATGCCCATAGCGTCATTTTGTCGAATTCGCATCGATCAGCATGCGCGGCCATTCGACACGGACACGCGCTCCGGCGGCTTCCGGCATGCGGTTCTCGAAGACCAACGACGCGCCGGATCGTTCCAGGAGCGTCTTGGCGATAAAGAGGCCAAGTCCCAGCCCACCGGCCCGGTCCTCCCGTTGCCGCTTCGTGACGTAGGGCTCGCCGATCCGGGTCAGGATATCGGAAGAATAGCCCTCTCCATCGTCCTCGATGGTGATGCGGACCTTTCTCAGATCGTGTTCGACCGTGACCGTTACCTTGTCGCGCGCGTAGTCGACGGCGTTCTCGATGAGATTGCCGAGCCCGTACATGATGCCGGCATTGCGGTCGGTGATAGGCTCGCCCTTGCGCGGGCTCTTCTCGATGAGCTCGAGTTTGATCCCGAACTCCCTGTGCGGCGCCACGATCTCTTCCATCATGGATGAGAGCGGCAGCCGCCGAAGATGGGCCTCGCCCTCTGCCGAGAGCGTCGCCAGCCGCCGCAGGATGTCGCGGCAGCGCTCGCTCTGGCTGCGCAGGAGTTGCACGTCCTCGCGAAAGCGATCGTCATCCTTCAGTTCCCGTTCCATTTCCTTGGCAACCACGCTGATGGTGGCAAGCGGCGTTCCGAGTTCGTGTGCCGCTGCTGCGGCAAGACCGTCCAGCTGCGAAAGGTGTTTCTCCCGCTGCAGCACGAGTTCGGTTGCCGCCAGCGCGTCGGCGAGCTGGCTCGCCTCCATTGAGACCCGGTATGCATAGAAGGCGGCGAAGGCCATGGTCGATGCGATCGAGCACCAGACGCCGAACTGCATCACCGTGTGCACATTGATCTCGACCCCGTCGAACCACGGCAAGGGAAAGGGTGAAAAGGCAAGGATGGTGATGCAGACCATCGCAATGAAAATGAGCACCGTGCTGAAGCGGATCGGCTGCGATGCGAATGAAATGATCACGGGAACGCAGACGAGCGCGGCGAAGGGATTAGCAAGGCCGCCGGTGATGAAGAGCAGTGCGCAAAGCTGCAGAAGATCGAAACCGAGCAGTGCGAAGGCGGCGCCTGGGTAGAGCCGGTGCGTCGGCGGATAGCGGATCATCAGGTAGAAGTTGACCGCCGCCAGCGCCGCGATCAGCAACCCGCAGGCGATAAGCGGAAGCGGAAACTTCAGCCAGAAGGCAACGATGAACACCGTCACGGCCTGGCCGCCGACGGCAAGCCATCTCAGCCGCACCAGCGTCTGCAGTCTCAGGCGCCTGCTGTTGTGCCTGTCCTCTTCCGACGAACTTTCGACAGTATCGACCATTTGACATTCCTTGAGCCATGCTAGGGCTCATGTACCACGCGGTTTTGCCCTTGTCGTCGGCGGGGCGTCCTCCGGCCGTTCCGGCCAGGGGTGCTTGGGATAGCGGCCGCGCATGTCGGCGCGCACGTCCTTCCACGATCCGGCCCAGAAGCCCGGCAGGTCGCGTGTCGTCTGGATCGGCCGGTGTGCGGGCGACGTCAGTTCCAGAAGCAGCGGCAGCCTTCCGCCTCCAATTGCCGGGTGCTGCTTGAGGCCGAAGAGTTCCTGCACGCGGATCGTCAGAGTCGGCTCCTCGCCGTCGTACTGGATCGGATGTCGCTGTCCCGTCGGCGCGTCGAAATGCGTCGGGGCGAGGCGGGAAAGATCCCGCTGCAGCTCGTGCGGGATCAGCGCCATCAACCCGTTCGAAAGAGCAGACGAGGAAATGTCGGAAATCCCGCGGGCATCCGTCTGGTAGGGAACGAACCACTCGTCCAGCCGCGCAAGCAGTGCCTGGTCGCTGACATCGGGCCAAGGATCGCCGATGTTGCGATGAAGAAAGCCGATGCGTTCACGCAGCTGCATGGCTTCCTTGGAAAAGGGCAGCAGTTCCAGCCCCAGCTCGCGCACGCCTACCGCCAGCGCGCGGCTGACGGCTTCGCCGGTTGGACGCGGCAGTGGCGTCTCCTCGAAGACAATGGCGCCGAGCCGCGTCGCGCGCCGGGCCCTGACCTGCCGGCTCTGGCGGTCGAAGAAGACCTGATTGTCGGTGGAAATGGCGCCAGGTAGCTCTTCCTCGATCTCGCCACGCGAAACCTCTGCTGCAGACAGAATTCGCCCCTGCGCCGCCCGGCCGGTCAAGTCGGCGATGACGAGCATCTGGGTGCCGGCAAGTCGCTCGGTTTCCGGCAGCTCCGCACCGCGCCCGTTCGCCATCAGGAATCGGCCTCTGCCGCCGCGTTGCAGCGCGATTCGGTCGGGAAAGGCGTGCAGCAGAAGGCGTCCCGCCTGGCTCGGTTCCGTTGACTTTGCGACATCGAGACCCTTGGCCAGTCGAGCCGCCAGCTGGCGCGCGCCCTCCGCGCGCTCACCTCGTTCCGACCGGAAGCGTCGCATCCGTTCCTCGAGGTCAATACCGGGACCACCGAGGCCCTGTTCGGTCAGCAGCACGGCAAGGGCGGCCGCATCTCTCGCTTGCCCAGTCTCGCCGGCTGAGATCACCATGGCGGCCAAACGTGGCGGCAGCGCAAGGTCACGCATCATCCGTCCGCGCGGGGTGAGTGCGCCGTCCTTGTCAAGCGCGCCGAGTTGCAACAGGAGCGCGCGCGCCTCCGCCAGCGTCGTCTCCGGCGGCTGGTCGACGAAGGACAGCACGCGGGCATCCTGAACGCCCCAGTGGGCAAGGTCGAGGACCAGACCGGAGAGATCACTGGAGAGAATCTGCGGCGGCGTGAAAGCCGGCAAGGCCGCGGTCTGTCCCTGATGCCAGAGGCGGATGGCGATGCCGGGCTCGGTTCGGCCGGCTCGCCCGGAACGCTGGTCGGCGGAGGCGCGAGAGACGCGCACCGTTTCCAGCCGTGTGATGCCGGTTGAGGCCTCGAACACCGGAAGCCGCTGCAAGCCGCTATCGATTACGATCCGTACGCCGTCGATGGTGATCGATGTCTCGGCAATCGAGGTGGCGAGCACGATCTTGCGCGTCCCGCCTTCGGCCGGTCGGATTGCCGCGTCCTGTTCTTTCTGTGTCAGGTTGCCGTAGAGGGGCGCAATCAGTGTCTCCGGCCCGAAGCGTCCTTGGAGCCGCTCCGCCGTGCGGGCGATCTCCGCCTGGCCGGGCAGGAAGGCGAGGATCGATCCGCTTTCACTGGCATGGGCGTCGACGATCGCACGCGTCATCGCATCCTCTATGCGTTCGCCGCCCGGCCGATCCTTGTAGCGGACGTCAATCGGATAGCTTCGCCCCATGCTTTCGATAACAGGCGGCTGGTCGAGAAGCGCAGCAACGCGCGCAACGTCAAGCGTCGCCGACATCACCAGCAGGCGCAGGTCGTCGCGCAAGGCGGATTGTACGTCGAGCGCCAACGCCAGGCCGAAGTCGGCGTCCAGCGAGCGTTCATGAAACTCGTCGAAGATGACGGTCGAGACACCCGAGAGTTCCGGATCCTCGAGGATCATGCGCGCGAACACGCCTTCGGTCACGACCTCGATGCGGGTCTTGGCGGAAACCCTGGTGTCGAGCCGCATGCGATAGCCGACCGTTTCCCCCACAGTCTCGCCAAGCAGCGAGGCCATGCGGCTGGCGGCCGCGCGTGCTGCCAGCCGCCGCGGTTCGAGAAGTACGATCTTGCCGTCGCCGCGCCAGTCCTGCCTCAGCAGATAGAGCGGTACGAGCGTCGTCTTGCCGGCGCCCGGCGGCGCCGAAAGGACTGCGCGCCCCTGTGCACCGAGTGCTGCCCCGATTTCGGGAAGAACATGCGAAACCGGAAGCTCCGGCAAGGAAGTCATAGGGGTCACGTCGGTGTCTTCGTTTCGTTGGCGGGAATGGTGCCGGCCCCCACCATTCAGGACAAGCGCCGGTCATTCCCCACGTGTCGGATCGAAAACGAAACTACCGATGCTGCCCTATCGCGTGCAAGTCATGCCGACATCCGGACTGCGGCGCAGCCCAACCGCCCCAAATGACACAGCCCAAAGTGGTGGCGACCGAAACAGCACAGGCAGGGGTCGCCGCCTCCGCACCAAAAGCAATCCGAAACCGCGCTTCCAGAATATATCTCAATCGAATCAATCTGTTACAAAAATGTCAAAAAACTTTGTCTGGCGCTGTTGACTTAGAAAAGGGGTAGGATCTATAAGCCCCCTCACTGAACGAGGGCGGCGGCGCTGCTGGCGACGAAGTCCTTCGCTCTCAAGTTTCTTTTAAGATTGGCTTTGTTGCTGATTGGTTCCTTGGACTTTTTGGTTTGAGGCGAGGAAATTCGACCGGGGTATCTGGTCTGTTATTTGACAATTGAAGATGAGAAGAAAGAGAAACGTGGGCGGCGGAGCTTGCGGGACCGGAAGAGATTTCGGTTCTTTGAAAGAGACTTTGGCGGTCACGTTTATCAAGAGAAGTTACACTGGTTTTTGACGCAGGGGTTTTTGCCTTTGTGTTTGGAAAACAGGTGTGAAGTTCTCGTCGATTCAGAACGTGACGTAAATGCCAATGATTGAATTCTCAACATGAGAGTTTGATCCTGGCTCAGAACGAACGCTGGCGGCAGGCTTAAC
>NZ_JACUZZ010000028.1:0-96449 GCF_014851595.1 Rhizobium sp. RHZ01 | reverse complement strand
ACGCCTTGAACTCGCCGAAGTACTTCGTGATCGCTGCCGTCAGAGACGTCTTGCCGTGGTCAACGTGGCCGATCGTGCCGATGTTAACGTGCGGCTTGTTGCGCTCAAACTTACTCTTTGCCATTTGAATGCTTCCTGTGAACGAAATGGATGACCCCGGCGAACCGGTTTAGTGCCGCCGTTTAAGGCTTTCGGGGAAATTGCGCAAGACCTATTTGCGGACCGTATTCCTAGCCTGCGGGCGCATATGGGAAGGAAGCGCCCGATCGGCAATATCCACCGGAGATGGCAGCGAAGATATATTCGCGAAGAACGGGCGCGACGGCGCCAAGGATATGATAGTACATCGTTTGCAGCCCTTACGCGGAAGCACTGCTCGGAGACACCGCAATGGAACCAAAGGAAATTGCAAAACGATCCGCAGGCAACTTTCTGATCTTTGCCGCTTGCGCATTCATATTGTGGGTTCTTGCCGCTGCGATCGACTGGGTCGCGCAGCTTGCACGCCTCTCCTCGCCCGAGCGGCTCCCGGCTCTGGCGACATCGATCGTCAGCTCTTCGACGCTGCAAGCGATCGTCGCAATATGGCTGCTCACAGCGGCATTTGCCATCGCCTTCCCAAAGATGCTGACGCCACTTTCGGCCACCACGACGCTGATGTTCGACGTGGGATACGGTATTCTCGGCGCCCTCACCGGCTTCGGCATCGCGATCGGTCTCTTCGGTGGCGGCTGGTCGATCCTGTTGCGCGCCGTGATCTACAGCGCCCTCATCGCCATCGGCTTCGTTGCTGTCCGCATATGGCTGTCGAGAGAGGATCTCAGCACCAACACCCAAAAGCGATGGACGATCGCCGGCATCATCGCGCTGGCCTCGCCTTTCGTGCTGCTCTGGGGCTAGAGGTACGCATAGCGACCCGGCTCGCGCAAAGCGTTACAGCAACAACAGGACACTGCGAAAATCTGGAGCGGGTAGCGGGAATCGAACCCGCGTATTCAGCTTGGAAGGCTGCTGCTCTACCATTGAGCTATACCCGCGGGGTGGTATCCGATCCAATGACGAATGGTGGAGAGAGTTGGATTTGAACCAACGTAGGCTGAGCCAACGGATTTACAGTCCGTCCCCTTTAACCACTCGGGCATCTCTCCAGTCTTTTCGTCCGGATCGTGAGACCAAGCTCGTCAGACTTTCGAAGCGTTGCCGCCCCTCGGTCTGCGCCGCGTATATGACCGGACGATTTACGCATGTCAACACGATGACGACGGAAAAAATGTGAAAAATTTCATCGACCGTGGAAAGCCGGGGTCCTGAAAGAAATCCTATGCGGAAAGAAGCACGCTCGCTATAAAGCCGCATGAGCAAAGACAAGAAAACCGGTGGCAAGCCCACTGACGAAAAATCCGCCAAGGACACGCATTACGCAACCCTGCGCCGCGCGCATCGTGATAGCAAACGCGAACGCGGTGAGATTCCGACACCGCCGCCACAGAAGCGCCGGCGCGGTGCCGAGGACTGGAAGCCTCCTGCACTCGCGCCCGAGCAGGTCTATCTCTACGGCCTTCATACGGTTCGTGCCGCGCTTGACAACAAGGAGCGCCGGAACGTCAAGTTGTCGGTGACCCAGAACGCGCTTGCGCGTCTGGAGATCGCTGCCGACGCGCTCGGCATTCCGGTCGAAATCGTCGCTCCGCACGATATCGACAAGGTCCTCGGCCCGGATGCCATCCATCAGGGTGTCATGCTGGAAACGCGCCCCCTGCCCGTCCGCCGGCTGGAAGCACTGAAGGACAGCCCACTGCTTCTCGTGCTCGACCAGGTAACCGATCCGCACAATGTCGGCGCCATCATGCGTTCCGCCGTGGCCTTCAATGCAGGTGCCGTCATTACCACACAGCGCCACAGCCCGACCGAATCAGGCGTGCTGGCGAAATCAGCCTCAGGTGCACTGGAACTCATCCCCTATATCCAGATCACGAATCTTGCCGACGCTCTTGGAGAACTGCACAAGCTCGGCTTCTTCACGATCGGCCTCGATTCGGAAGGACCGGCGCCACTCGAGGGCACATTCTCGGGTGACAAGGTGGCGCTCGTGCTGGGTTCCGAAGGTAAGGGGCTACGCCAGAAGACGCGCGAAACTGTCAGCGCGCTTGCCAGGCTAGACATGCCGGGTGCGATCAAGTCACTCAATGTATCTAATGCTGCGGCGATCGCTCTCTATGCGGCGAGGCAGCATTTGAAAATTTGATAGAGTTGGGGGATCGCGGCGAAAGGCGCGATCTTTCTCTTCCATATGCGGGATGATAGCAGCGCCGCAAAGCAACTAGGAAGCCAGCAAACTGCTGCTCGTCTCGGTTTTGACTCTGCTCTTTTCCATGCTGCCCCGCATTCGAACAGGAGGAACATATTTCCATATGGCCATCCGCTCCCTCGTCATCGGCACTCTGTTCGTCGGCGTATTTGTTGCCATCATTCTCAGCATCGTCTGGATCGACAAGTCGCAGCCGATTCACGAACTCGCTCCGCTGGCGCCCGCCCCTGAACGCCCTATTCCAGCACCCGTACAGTAGATCGTGTAGCTATCATTAGGGGAACCGACGGTCGGCCCCGCGCGTTGGCTTCGCACGATTTAGGAGAGAAATGTGCGGGTAATGATCGCTATTATCGTTTTCATGGTTGCTTCGGTGCTGAGCATTGCAATCATGTCGCCGTTGGGTGCCGGAGAGACCGGTGACGCCTTGCAAACGAGCGTGCGGCAGACTGCGCCTCGGAACTAGCAAAGTCGGGTCTGCGGCGTTCGCAACGCAAACTCCGATGCAAGGTCGGACGAACGAAATCACGATCGCGCGGATTTCTTCTTTACAGGACGGCAGAATCTGGTACTTGGCAGGCATCGCCCTTGTAGCTCAGTTGGTAGAGCACCTGATTTGTAATCAGGGGGTCGCGGGTTCGAACCCTGCCGGGGGCACCACTAATTTTGCACGAAATCAGTGACTTGATAACTAATTCGCCTCAGTTGGCGCGTTTTTTTCATGTGACCTCAACCCGTCACGGCTCCCTCGTTCGCTGGTCGGACCAAGGCCGCAAACTTGGCGAGGACGCCGTGCCTGTAGCGCGGCGGAGGCTGGCTCCAAAGGCTTCGGCGTCTCGCAATCTCTTCATCTGGGACGTCGAGCTGCAGAAGTAGCTGATGGGCGTCGATGGTGATTTGGTCGCCGTCCTTGACAAGTGCGATTGCCCCCCCCTCGAAGGCTTCGGGCGTGACATGCCCGACCACCATACCCCATGTGCCGCCGGAGAACCGCCCATCTGTGATGAGGCCGACGCTCTCTCCAAGGCCACGTCCGATGATAGCGGAGGTCGGGGCAAGCATTTCCGGCATTCCCGGACCACCCTTCGGCCCGAGGTAACGCAGGACCAGAATGTCGCCGGCCTTGATTTTGTCCGAGAGAATAGCATCCATTGCGGATTGCTCGTCTTCGAAGACGCGCGCCGGGCCAGCAATCACCGGGCTCTTGAGCCCGCTGATCTTTGCCACCGCCCCACCCTCTGCCAGATTGCCTGTGAGTATGGCGAGATGTCCCTCGCGATACAGTGGCGCTGAGAGCGACCGGATAACGTCCTGGTCCGCACGAGGCTCGTCGGGCACGGCCGAGAGTTCGTCAGCGATCGTCTTGCCGGTGATCGTGAGACAATCGCCGTGCAGAAGGCCCGCATTCAACAGTAGCTTTAGGACTTGAGGAATGCCGCCGGCAGCGTGGAGATCAACAGCCATATAACGGCCGGATGGCTTGAGATCGCAGATTACTGGTACCCTACGGCGTATCCGCTCGAAATCCTCCAGCGTCCATTCCACCTCGGCCGCATGCGCAATGGCGAGATAGTGCAGCACCGCATTCGTTGAACCTCCAGTGGCCATGATGAGCGCCACGGCATTTTCAATCGACTTCCGCGTGACGATGTCGCGTGGTCGAATGCCGGCCTTCACCGCTTCCACCAAAACGCGCGCGGACTCGACCGTGCTATCGATCTTTTCTTGGTCGGGATTGGCCATGTTGGAGGAGTAGAGCAGCGACATGCCGATCGCCTCGAAGGACGAACTCATGGAGTTCGCGGTGTACATGCCGCCGCAAGAGCCGGTCGTCGGGCAGGCATTGCGCTCAATGCCCTCGAAATCCTCAGCGCTCATCTTTCCGGCCATGTAAGCGCCGACGGCCTCGAACGCGGACACGATGGAGAGGCTCTCGCCCTTCCAGCGACCCGGCTTGATGGTGCCGCCATAGACATAGACGGCCGGAACGTTAGCGCGGAGAATGCCGATCATACCGCCCGGCATGTTCTTGTCGCACCCGCCGAGCACTAGAACGCCATCCATCCATTGGCCCTGCACCGAGGTCTCCACACAATCGGCGATAACCTCGCGCGAGACGAGAGAATATTTCATGCCCTCCGTTCCCATGGCCATGCCGTCCGAGATGGTAGGCGTGCCGAATATCTGCGGATTGGCTCCGGCCGCCTTGATGGCGGCTATCGCCGCGTCGGCAAGCGGCTGGAGGCCGGCATTACATGGCGTGATCGTCGAGTGCCCGTTGGCGATGCCGATCATCGGCTTGTCGAAGTCCCCTTTGGTATAGCCCAACGCATAGTACATCGCGCGATTGGGCGAGCGAGCAATGCCTTGGGTGATATGCCGTGAACGGTCGTTGTGAGCCATATGCGCCTCCCGCTAGCCAAACGGAACCGTACTCTATTGGAAACCAAATACGCTGTGAAATATGCTTTTTGCCTCCAACTAAGTCGCCGCACATATCAAAGGCTGCCGATGGAACTGAGACAGATCTGCCAAATTTGTCGCCGTCGACGAGAAGCTGCAATTTCCTCGGCGTCTTGGACTCGGTCAGCAACCGCCGGTCTTCCGCTTCGCCAGAGTCGCCATCAGGTCCGCGTTCATCGCGCCAGGCGGTCCAGTTTCGTCACTAGCACCGTATCGCCCTCACGTGCATAGTAGAGGCACCTTCTCAGTTCCTTTCGCTTCCCGGTCAAGCCGGTTTCGTAAGTGAACGAGTGACGTCATGCGGCCGGATGCATGATGGTTCAGACCCACGAGGAGAGCGACATGGCATTCTTTGCTAAGGGAGTTTTGCTTGCTGCGGCGGGCGCCATCGCCTTCTGCCTTCTGGCGTGCGTTGCGCAGGCGGCATCGTGCGGCAAAAGCGCTGCCGGGTTTGAACAGTGGAAAGTAGAGTTTGCCGAGACGGCAAAGGCTGCAGGCGTCAAGGGGAAGGGTCTTGCAGCGCTTGCCGGTGCGAAATACGCCGTAGGAACCATTCAGGCCGACCGCTCCGTCAACAAGGCTTTCAGCGGCTCGGTCGCCGACTTTATGAGACGACGCGGTGGGTCCGCGATTATTTCCAAGGGCCGTTCGCTTAAGACGGCGAATGCAGCGCTCTTCGACAGCATCGAGCGCAACTACGGCGTGCCCGCCGGCGTGCTTCTCGCCATCTGGGGTATGGAGACCAACTTCGGCGCCTCTATGGGCAACCAGAACACAGTTTCGGCAATCGTCACGCTCGCGTACGATTGTCGCCGCCCGCAATTCTTCGCGCCCCATGCTATCGCGGCGCTCAAGCTAGTCGACAGCGGCGTGCTGAGTGCCGGCTCGGTCGGCGCCATGCACGGCGAGATCGGCCACACAGGGTTCCTGCCTGGGAATGTCCTGAAATACGGCGTCGGAAACAGGAACATGCGCGACAAGAGCACGGCGCTGATGTCCACGGCCAACTTCCTCAGGGCGCACGGCTGGGGCGCCGGCGGGGACTATCAGGGCAATATCGGCGCCATCGCCGGCTGGAACTCCGCGAGTGTGTATCAGCAGGCGATCGCCCGCATCGGCGAGGCGATCGACGGCGGTTAGATCCTGCCTCCAGTTACAAAGCCGCCATGCGCCGAGTCAGAATGTTATTTGCGTGGAAGGGGTGCGGAGGACGAGAATGCTCGGTCTGTGGCTAATCTCTCAGGCTACCAGCGACTCGGTTGGGCTCGTGTAATGGGCACGTGATCGCCGATACAGTCGATTGGCTTCCTCCGTCAAAGGGTGCGCAGACATTGCGGAAACCTCGAGGGCCGAGGCGTTGTCACTAAAGGGCCACGACCCGACCGGAGACATCGTCCGTGTAGATGCAGTAGAATAGGTGGGCAGATGCAGACGCAGTCGGTAGTTCGCGAGGCTCAAGCGAGCCGATCTCCCACCAGTCCAAGTGTCTCTGCAAAAGTGACCACGCGTGCAGGCGCTCCTCGTGCCAGACATCATCGTCCGGCAGTTCCTGGAAGTGGCCGTTCAGCACGACGCTCCTCCATCCGCCCTTCCCCCACTGCTCCTCCACCTGGAGGCAGACTCTTGGATTCAGCCGCATCCACTCCACTTTTCGTCCTGGCATCGAAAAACTGTAGGCTACTCGTGATTGGAACGCAAAGTAGATTGGGACCACGTAAGGCCGGCCTTCGTTACTGCAAGCCAGATGACCAAAATGCGCCCGTTCCAGCATTTCCAAGCATTCTACATGGCTCATACTCCTGAGTGTCGTTGACATGTCTGTCTCTCCCATTCCTCCGAGGAATACTCGACGGGCCGCAAAACGAGGACACCGCTTACATAAATCATCCTCCTTTTTTGCTGGATCTGCATTGTGCTGGATCAATTTCCAATCCTGAAACGTGTACGGATAGGGCAGAGAATATCGCTCGGCGCACTGCAAAACGGATGGTACCGAACCGCGTCTTCGACCGATGTTCTAAATGTGCGTTCTCCGGCGGACGGTTCGACCGATACTGCGTTAGACTGAGTCCGCGCGCCAATTAATTTCCTGTGTTCTTGACATTGATCAAAGTCACTTGCCCACCCGCGTGCTTTAATGACTGCGCTCGATGTCGAGCGAAACGCAATGATTAGATCCGGCTTCCGGACCTCTTGGCCAACAGGAGATGATCATGCCCGATATGTTCCCCATTAAGAAAGAACAGAAGACCACGACGCCGGCTCCCGGCGGGATGTGGTCTCCATTCGACTCACTTCGTACCGAAATCGACCGGCTGTTCGACGACTTCGGCCCTTCCTCATGGCGTCCGCTCTCAGGTCAGCTCCTCGGACGCACGACTTCTGCTGCCGACTGGGTCGTGTCTCCCGCGGTGGATGTCGTCGAGAAAGACAACGCATTCGAGATCACCGCGGAAGTTCCCGGCCTCGACGAGAGCAACATAGACATCAGGCTTTCGAACGGCGTGCTGACCATTCGGGGCGAAAAGACGGAGGAAAAGGAATCGAAGGACGAGGCCTACCACCTTTCGGAGCGCCGATACGGCTCCTTCCAGCGCTCGTTTCGGCTTCCTGACTACATCGAGGCAGATAAGATCGCCGCCGCTTTCGCGAAAGGCGTCCTGAAGGTCACGCTTCCAAAGGCTGCCAACACCGGGACGAACGACCGCAAGATCGAGGTCAAAGCCACATAGCCTTGGAGCGTGCGAAGGGGCGGCTGTCGACCCTGGGCGGCCCCTCTGGCGTATTTCTTCATCGTTTCGTCGATCAAGGCCATGGGAGGTTTGTCATGCTGTCGCCCGATAGAGATTTCAAACCCGGCGGTGAGCGTTTTGCCATTCCAACGCAGGGAGAAGTCGAAGGCAAGCTGCTGGTTTCAGAGATCGTAGCAGTGGCTTGTCTCCAGGAGCTCATGAAGCTCAAGAATACTGCCGCGATTGCAAGGGTTCACCGACGCGTCCTGCACGAACTCAAGGAGAAATGCCAAGTCCTGAAGTTATGTGTCACCGACGAAAGAGCCGTCGTCGAATATGCGGAGCAGGTGTTAAAGTGCGCTGTGGCAGAAGCAGGCGGCTGTCGCTAACGCCTCCAGATACGAGCCTCGATACATGCGTGGCACGCTACCGCAAAGAAGGGCGGTTATAGACGCCAACTTGGCATTGGAGCACGTTTCAAAACGTTCTGTATCCATTGTCACTACGAATGCCTCGGCAAGCCTGCGCGTACGGTCTCGCTATCGACGGAGAGTACGCAGTGCCGCCCCACGCCAGGATTGACGCCATCTGCCTTGTCGACGAAAGATGATCCGAGGCTTGCCCGGCTCGAGTTCCGGGCCTTCCACAGCATACGCCTGAAATCGAGCAGCGAAGAATTGACGATGGCTCCAGCCGGCGCTGCAGATGCACTTGACAAAATCGGCTTTTATTGGCGCCTAGACGCCAAGACTATGTTATCGTTCGTTGAATACGTAAAAGGAATTACATGGGCCGTTCGTTTCAGACGCTTTCCTTCCTTGCCTCCTCGGCGACAGAGGCGCTGGCGGCTCGGGAAGAGTTGATAGGCATTTATGGTGACGTGCCCCCTGAAGAGGCCGACGTGATCGTCGCCCTCGGCGGCGACGGTTTCATGCTGCAGACGCTGCATGGCACGATGAACTCGGGCAAGCTGGTCTACGGCATGAATCGCGGCTCCATCGGCTTCCTCATGAACGACTATCGAACGGAAGATCTGCAGGATCGAATCTGCACAGCAGTCGAAAATGCCTTTCACCCTTTGCAGATGACAACGGCGAATTCCGACGGCACGAATTCGACAGCACTTGCCATCAACGAAGTCTCGCTGTTCCGGCAATCCTATCAAGCCGCCAAACTGCGGGTCGAAGTGGACGGTGTCGTGCGACTCGACGAGCTTATCTGCGACGGCCTGATGGTGGCCACGCCCGCGGGTTCGACGGCCTATAACCTCTCCGCGCATGGACCGATCCTGCCGCTTGACGCCCCTCTGTTGGCGATGACTCCGGTCAGCGCGTTCCGGCCGCGGCGCTGGCGCGGCGCCCTTCTGCCCAACAAGGTGACGGTCGATATACACATACTCGAGGCGGAGAAGCGGCCGGTCAACGCGGTCGCTGACAACACGGAAGTGAAATCGGTGCTGCATATTCGCATCGCGCAATCGGAACTTACGACCGCGCGCATTCTCTCCGATCCCGATCGATCATGGTCCGATCGTATTCTTGCGGAGCAGTTCGAGGACTGAGACATGAGCTTGCGACGAACGACGCTTTGTACCTTGCTGCTAGCCGCGTCCACCCTCTGCGCGCGAGGCGTTGAGGCAGAAGACGCGATCCTACCGGCTTCAGTCATCTTCGCGACCAGCACCGGTTACTGGGAAGACGACGGTGCGGCGCCGGCCATTCAACGATCACCTTCGGCGCCCCAAACTGCGGCTGCCGTTCCCGCTCCCGCAAAACCGCGCCACGGCTACTACAAGCTGTTTGCCGTCAGGCAGGCGGACCGCACCGCCAAGATATATTTGCAGCAAATCGAGCAGAGCGACGCTGAGCCGTCCATCACCTCGACGGTGGAGTTGCAGGAACTCAGCGATCTGAAGCCGTATGTCACCGACATCAGGCCCGAAAACTCCTCCGGCATGCTCAAGGAGCCCGGCCTTTTTGCAATGGTCTACCTGAAGACCGATCCGGATGCGGAATCGGAGACTTGGACTGTCGTCATCGACGAATTTGGTGAGGTTACCGTCGGCAAAGCCAGCAACTAGTCGAAGCCGTTGATTTGTCGCTGGAGAACTTCCGGTTTTCCCGCTTGAATCGAAAAGGCCTCATTCGAGCCCCATTCGGGGCCTTCTCTATGTTCATACGTTTGAGCGGTTACTCGACGTCGTCGACGACAGCGTCCGGCTTGCCGCTGATGCGGTGAGCGAGAGCGGCTTCCATGAACTCGTTGAGCTCGCCATCCAGCACGTCGCCCGGCGCCGTGCTCGCCACGCCCGTCCGCAGGTCCTTGACCAGCTGGTAGGGCTGCAGCACGTAGGAGCGAATCTGGTGACCCCAGCCGATGTCGGTCTTCGAGGCTGCCTCGGCGTTCGCCGCTTCTTCGCGCTTCTTCAACTCGGCTTCGTACATACGAGCACGCAGCATGTCCCAAGCCTTGGCCCGGTTCTTGTGCTGCGAGCGTTCCTGCTGGCAGGAAACCACGATGCCGGTCGGGATATGCGTGATGCGCACGGCCGAGTCGGTCGTGTTGATGTGCTGACCGCCCGCTCCCGAGGCGCGGTAGGTGTCGATGCGGCAGTCGCTCTCGTTGACCTCGATGTTGATCGAGTCGTCGACCACGGGATAGACCCAGATCGAGGAGAACGAGGTGTGGCGCCGCGCGTTGCTGTCGTAGGGCGAAATACGCACCAGGCGATGCACGCCCGACTCCGTCTTCAGCCAGCCATAGGCGTTGTGGCCTTTGACCAGCAGGGTTGCCGACTTGATGCCTGCTTCTTCACCATCGTGCACTTCAAGAAGCTCTACCTTGAAGCGCTGACGCTCCGCCCAGCGGGTATACATGCGCAGCAGCATGTTGGCCCAGTCCTGGCTTTCCGTTCCGCCTGCGCCGGAGTGGACTTCGAGATAGGTATCGTTGCTGTCGGCCTCGCCCGATAGCATCGCCTCCACCTGGCGGCGGGCGGCTTCAGCCTTCAGGCTCTTGAGCGCGTCTTCGGCGTCCTTGACGACACTCTCGTCGCCCTCTTCCTCGCCCATCTCGATCAGTTCGACGTTGTCGTTGAGCTGCTGCTCGAGCTGCTTCACGCCGTTGATGCCGTCATCTAGCTGCTGACGCTCGCGCATCAGCTTCTGTGCTTCCGAAGCATCGTTCCAGAGGGTCGGATCCTCTGCCTTGTTGTTCAACCAGTCCAGTCGTCTTATCGCCTGGTCCCAGTCAAAGATGCCTCCTCAGCAGGGTGATAGCCTGCTTGGTTTCATCGACTACGTTCTGGATTTCCGCTCGCATTTTCCTGCTTCTTCGCGTTGCTTGAAAAGTTGCCCGTCAAATAATTGTGGCGGCTGCGGATGTAAAGGGCCGCAACCGCCACAACGGGTCAGGGAAAAGGTTAGTAGAGGCCGCCGGCGCCGGACTGGACGGCCTGGTTGGCCTGCGGCGACGTCCGCAGAATTTCTTCGGGCGCCATCGCATTGTCCATGCCGATAACAGAGAGGCTGTCGGCAGGACCGGTACCTGGCTTGAAGGCCTCGATAATCGTGTTCGGGTCGCCCTGAACCGCAGCCATGCCGGTCTTGCGGTCGATCGGAATGAGGTTCATGCCCGCCGGAATGACAAACTTAGATTCCGGCATGTCCTTCACAGCAACCTGCATAAACTCGTTAAAGATCGGCGCAGAAAGCGAGCCGCCTGTGCCGCCGCGTCCAAGAGTCGACGGCGAGTCGAAGCCGATGTAAAGGCCGGCGACAAGATCTGGCGTGAAGCCGACGAACCACGCATCTTTTTCATCGTTGGTCGTACCCGTCTTGCCAGCAACGTCACGCCCGCCGAGATCGACCTTGCCGGCGGCCGTGCCGCGCTGGATGACCCCCTGCAGCATCGAGGTGATCTGGTAGGAGGTCATCGGGTCGAGAACGGTTTCGCGATTGTCGACGACGTTGGGCTCGTCCTGGTTATGCCAGTCGCTCGCATTGCAGCCCTCGCAGACGCGCTCCTCGTGCTTGAAGATCGTACGGCCATAGCGGTCCTGGATCCGGTCAACCAGGGTCGGCTTGATCTGCTTGCCGCCATTGGCGATGACCGAATAAGCCGATACCATGCGCAAGACCGTGGTTTCGCCGGAACCGAGCGACATGGCGAGAACCGGCATCATGTGATCGTAGATCCCGAAGCGTTCTGCATATTCGGCGACGACATTCATGCCGAGATCGTTGGCAAGGCGCACCGTCATGCGGTTGCGCGAGTGCTCGATCGCGAAGCGAAGCGTGTTGGCGCCACCACCCTCGCCTTCATAGTTATCCGGTGCCCATACCTGGCCATTGCCCGTCTGGATCGACAGCGGATCGTCGCTGACAACCGACGCCGGCGTATATCCATTGTCCATGGCCGCCGCATAGACGAACGGCTTGAAGGACGAACCCGGCTGGCGCATCGCCTGGGTCGCACGGTTGAATTCCGACTGCGCGTAGGAGAAGCCGCCGACCATCGCAAGCACGCGACCGGTCTTCGGGTCCATCGCGACGAGACCGCCTTCGACCTTCGGCGGCTGGCGAAGCCGGTAGGACTTGGAACCTTCGTCCCCCAACCGCTCGACGTAGACGACATCCCCGGCTGACAGAACGCCGTCGGGCGACTTTGCTGTCTTCCGGCCGGAAGCCGAGCGATATGCCCACTGCATATTCTTGGCCTCGATGGCTCCACGCTCGCGCTCGGAAGGGATCTTGCCCGCGCCATCCTTCGGGGGCTGCAGCCCGATGTCGACGCCGTCGGCCGATACGGCCAGCACGACAGCCAGTCGCCATTCTGGCACGTCCGTCAAAGCCGGAATATCGGCCAGCGCCTTACCCCAGTCAGCAACCGTGTCGATCTGCTTGATCGGACCGTGGAAGCCACGACGCTCATCGTAGTTGGTCAGACCATCCTGAAGGGCCTTGCGCGCAAAGACCTGCAACGCGGGGTCAAAAGAGGTACGAACGGACAATCCGCCTTCGTACAGCATCTTCTCGCCGTACTGGTCGATCAACTGACGGCGGACCGCCTCGGCGAAATAGCCGGATGCAAAAAGCGAGGGCCCGCTGCTGCGACCGGTGACACCGAGCGGCTGTTTCTTGGCCTCGGCACCATCGGACTGACTGACATAGCCATTCTCGACCATGCGATCGATGACCCAATTGCGGCGGGTGATCGCTGCTTCGGGATGGCGGAAGGGATGATAGTTGGCGGGACCCTTCGGCAGGGAGGCAAGATAGGCAGCGTCGGCGACCGTCAGTTCGTTCACCGACTTGTTGAAATAGGTGAGCGAGGCGCTCGCGATACCGTAGGAATTCAGGCCGAAGAAGATCTCGTTCAGGTACAGCTCAAGGATCTTGTCCTTGCTGTAGGCTTGTTCGATACGGAAGGAAAGGATCGCTTCCTTCGCCTTGCGCTCCATCGTCTGTTCGCTGGAAAGCAGGAAGTTCTTGGCAACCTGCTGCGTGATCGTCGAACCGCCCTGCGTCGGACCGCCGGTCAGATAAGCAACCAGTGCGCGCGCAAAGCCGGTAACATCGATGCCGGGGTGCTGATAAAAGTTCTTGTCTTCAGCAGACAGGAAGGCCGCCTTGACGCGGTCGGGAACAGCCTGGATCGGCAGGAAAAGTCTGCGTTCCTTTGCATACTCCGCCATTAGCGCACCGTTGCCTGCATGAACGCGGGTCGTCACCGGCGGCTCGTAGCTGTTCAGCACTGCGTAGTCCGGAAGGTCCTTCGTGACGGTTGCCAAGTAAACGGCAACAACAGCCGCCACGCCCAAGAACAGGACGCAAGCCACTCCGAAGAAATATCCAAGAAGTCTAATCATATTTAAGCTACCGGTATCTCAATCATCGATCAGCGCGACATAACAATCGCAGGATCGGGGCATCTTGCATGTCGGGCGACTTACTCCATGAGCGTTTTCGCCACAAGCCGATTCCGTTTCATCTATGGAAACACAAGGCTGAGTAACGGCGTGAATGTGAGTAAAATAGGGCCTTGAAGCGCTATTCCCACATTGCGATCGTGTTACACCAGAAAGTGTCACATCTGCGCCACGGCTGCAATCAGCCCCCATTTGCAACCATCGCCGTGCGGTAGTGCTTGACGGCCTCCGTCAGCAGGTCGGCCATCCTTCCCCGCCATCCGTCATCAAGCAGGAGCTTTTCGTCGTCCTTGTTGGAAAGGAAGCCCAGTTCCAACAGGATAGACGGCACATCCGGTGCCTGCAGAACGCGGAAGCCCGCATGGCGGTGTGGATTGTTGATCGTCCCTACCTGATCCTTGAAGGATGTAAGCACGCTTTCAGCAAGCGAAATAGAAAAAGCCTGCGTTTCGCGGCGCGTCAGGTCGAGCAGAATATCGGCGACTTCGGGAGGCTCAGCCACGGTCTCCTTGCCGGCAATCTGGTCGGAGAGGTTTTCGCGGTCGGCGAGATCGGCGGCGAGCTTGTCGGAGGCCCTGTCGGAAATCGTGTAGACTGTCGCGCCGCGAATATCCTTTTGCTTCAGGGTGTCCGCATGCATCGAAATGAAGAGGCCCGCATGGTTCTGGCGGGCAATCTCCACACGCTCGGAGAGCGACAGGAACGAGTCATCCTTTCGCGTCAGGAACGCCTTGATGCCGGACTCGCGGTTGAGGCGATCGGCGAGCGCCTTGGCGAAGGCGAGCGTTACGTCCTTCTCCTGCGTCTTGGTATCGACGCCGATCGCACCAGTGTCGATACCGCCGTGACCAGCATCGACAGCGATGATGAAATCTCCATCAGCCGGTTTCTCCGGCGCAGGAATGGCGCTCGTCGTCTGTTGGGACGAAGGATCGCTCCAGGACTGGGCCTTGACCAGTTCGGCAAACTTCTCGTTGTCCGTCATTGCCGCATCCAGGACGAGACGGTGCCCCTTGCCGTCCTCATCTTCCTGGACCTTGGCGACTTCCATCTTCACCGGCTTCTTGGCGGTCAGCACGATACGGGCGCTGTCCTCGTCCATCTTGCCGTAGCGTATGTCCTTGAAGAGACCCCTCGCCGCGAGATCCGCAGCTGGGAAGCCGAAGGCTGTCGCAGGCAGGTCGACGACGATGCGTTCGGGATTGGCGATATAGTGGACGGAAAAATCGGGAGCCCGATCGAAGTCGATGACAATGCGCGTACGTGCATCGTCGCCGATGATTCGGGCGCCATAGGCGAGCAAGGGGTCGGCCTTCGCTGCTTCGTCTGCTCGCACCTCAGGAAGAAATGCAAAAGCCGTCGCGGCCGCGGCAACGGCCACCACGCCGGTAAACCTTATTTTCCGCCATCCGGATATTACCGTCGCGGGTCGTACCCTCTTAAACAATCGACCGCCACACCTTAAATATCATTCCGATCAACTTCTCCCGGCAAACGCGAGATCGCCGGTATCAGCGACGTTCGCGGCCACGGAGCCGAATCGGCGCCCTTAATCCCCGACTTTGTATGCCTTCCAAAATCCATCAATATTATGGCACATTTGGCTTTTCCCTTGCTATTGTGACAGAGAAAACATACAAGGATTTTTAGGGTAGAAGTGCTGACGGGATAGAGTCGCCTGCACGGCAGCCAAACCGCAAGGGAACTGGCGCCACAACCGGCAATCGTCCGCCGTCTTATGTGTTTCCACTCGAAATTGGATCCTGAATTTTCCGGCGTATGCGGGAACTTCATCGGTGGATAGCCACCAACCGCTCTTTACAGAGAGAGCAAACTCATCGGACCTGAACAAGGTCTTAGTTTTGTCGATCTCGCTTGGTCTTTGATGGTGTCGCAGCAGGTTTTATCTGAAGTCTACAGGCCCCGGGAGAACATCTCCCCCGCTGCTGTCTGGCTGCTGCCTTCCACACCGCACCAATCGCGACTTTCATTATCCGGCGCTGCAACGACGAGCCGCCTCTCCTCTGTCTCTTCGACACAAGGGGATGCCGACGTTCGGCCGCGCCGAGGAGCACAGCTTACATGGCAGACAAGATGCTTATCGACGCGTCTCACGAGGAAGAGACGCGCGTTGTTGTCGTTCGCGGAAACCGCATAGAAGAATTTGACTTCGAGTCACAGCACAAGAAGCAGATCCGCGGCAACATCTACCTCGCAAAGGTAACGAGGGTTGAACCCTCGCTGCAGGCCGCGTTCGTTGATTACGGCGGCAACCGGCACGGCTTTTTGGCCTTTGCCGAAATTCACCCCGACTACTACCAGATCCCGCTTGCCGATCGTCAGGCCCTGCTTCGCGCCGAAGCTGAAGAGCATCGCCGCGACGACGACGTCGAACACGTCGAGACGGCGCCGGTCGATCTCTCCACCCAGGAACAGCCCGAGGTTGGCGTAGCCGCAACTGCCGAAGCGCCGGCAGCGGAAGCCGCTCCCGAAGAAGACGGTGCCGTAGCAACCGAAACGGTCGAGGCCGTTGCGGAAGTCGCCGAGGAAGCACCCGTCAAGAAGGCAAAGCCCCGCCGCAGCCGCAAGAAGGTGGCGCCGGCTGCTGAAGCGCCTGCCAGCGACGAGGCTGCCAGCGAAGCCACCGCCGACAACGACGATGAAGGCTCGTCGGGCAACGAGATGGCCGCAATGGTCGAGACCGACTCGATCTCCGAAGAGGTCGACGCCCGCCGCCGCAGCGATGACGACGATGACGACGATCACGACCACGAAGAGGAAGTGATCGAATCCGTCGGCGCCGAAGACGCCATGGAGGAGGTTCCCGATCGCGTCCAGCGCAAGCCGCGCAAGCAATATCGTATCCAGGAAGTCATCAAGCGCCGCCAGATCCTGCTGGTGCAGGTGGCAAAGGAAGAGCGTGGCAACAAGGGCGCTGCCCTGACGACCTATCTTTCGCTGGCCGGTCGCTACTCCGTCCTCATGCCGAACACGGCGCGTGGCGGCGGCATCTCCCGCAAGATCACCAATCCGCAGGACCGCAAGCGCCTGAAGGAAATCGCGCGTATGCTCGAAGTCCCGCAGGGCATGGGCGTCATCCTGCGCACCGCCGGCGCGAATCGAACCAAGGTCGAGGTCAAGCGCGACTTCGAATATCTGATGCGCCTGTGGGAGAACGTCCGCACGCTGACGCTGCAGTCGACCGCTCCCTGCCTCGTGTATGAGGAAGGCTCGCTCATCAAGCGCTCGATCCGTGACCTCTACAACAAGGATATCGGCGAGATCATCGTTGCCGGCGAGGAAGGCTATCGTGAAGCGAAAGACTTCATGAAGATGTTGATGCCGAGCCACGCCAAGGTGGTTCAGCCCTATCGCGACATCCACCCGATCTTCTCGCGCTCCGGCATTGAGGCTCAGCTCGACCGCATGCTGCAGCCGCAGGTAACGCTGAAGTCGGGCGGCTACCTGATCATGAACCAGACCGAAGCGCTGGTTTCGATTGACGTCAACTCCGGCCGCTCGACGCGCGAGCACTCGATCGAGGACACTGCTCTGCAGACCAACCTCGAAGCGGCGGAAGAAATCGCTCGCCAGCTTCGTCTGCGCGACCTTGCCGGCCTGATCGTCATCGACTTCATCGACATGGAAGAAAAGCGCAACAACCGCGCTGTCGAGAAGAAGCTGAAGGAATGCCTGAAGAACGATCGCGCGCGCATTCAGGTCGGCCGTATCTCGCATTTCGGTCTTCTGGAAATGTCGCGCCAGCGCATCCGCGCATCCGTTCTTGAATCGACGACGCAGGTCTGCTCGCATTGCGGCGGTACCGGCCACGTCCGTTCGCAGTCCTCCGTTGCTCTGCATGTCCTGCGCGGCATCGAGGAGTACCTGCTCAAGAACACCACGCACAACATCACGGTTCGCACGACGCCTGATATTGCGCTGTACCTGCTCAACCACAAGCGGCAGACGATCGTCGACTACGAAGCCCGCTTCGGTGTGTCGATCATTATCGACGCGGATGGCTCGGTCGGCTCGCAGCACTTTGCGATCGACCGCGGCGAGCCGGTCGAGAACCCGGTCAAGATCGAGACCCTGTTCAACTTTGCTGCCATCCCCGATGACGAAGACGACGATATCGTGGTCGAAGTCGACGAGGAGGAAGAAGAGGAACTGGGGGCCAAGCCGGCCGCAGCCGAACGTCCGGCTCAGCGCGCCGAAGGCGATGGCGAGGGCCGCAAGCGCAAGCGTCGCCGTCGTCGTCGCGGCCGCAACGGCAATGGCGAGGCGGTTGCTCCCGACAGCGTTTCGGCTGATGCGGTGGAAGGCGACCAGATCGACAGCGATGACGAGGAAGAAGGTGACGAAGGCGTTGCCGCCACCTCGGAAACGCGTGACGAAGGTGATGAGAGCCAGCGCCGCAAGCGCCGCCGTCGCGGCAAGCGCGGCGGCCGCCGCAACCGCGAGGAAGGCGGCGAGCAGGAGGCTTCTGCAGCGGAAGCGGCAGATGACGATGCCGAAGATGGTGAGACGGAAGTGACCACCGTCGAGGTGATCGAAGCCGCCGCCGAGGAAGCAGTCGAAGCTCAGCCGGCGATGGCCGCTGTTGAAACGGGCGCGTCGGTTACGGAAGACGTAAAGCCGAAGCGTGCACGTCGCAGCCGCAAGGCATCGCCGGTCGAAGAGCCTGTCGTCGAAGAAGCATCGACGGAGGCAGCACCGGCCGCGGAAGCCGAAGTCGAGGCTGTATCCGCAGACCTGGCTACGCCCGCAGTCGAAGAATCGAAGCCTGTGCGCGCCAACAGGGAGTCGAACATCTCCTCGTCTGAACCAACGGTTAAATCGACGCGCAGCGATGCTGCCGAGACCGAAGGTGACGGCAAGCCGAAAAAAGCTGGCTGGTGGCAGCGCCGCGGTTTTTTCTAAGACTGATTTTCGGTGATAAGTAACAGGATCCGACTGCGGTGACGCAGCCGGATTTTTTTATGCTTTTGGCGATGGCTGTTTCACCCGGATACGGAGCGGCTTGCCTTCGACAGTGTTCATGTCGAACGCGTTCGTCTTCTTGACGAGGTCGCTTAGCTTCCGGAAGCCATATGTCCGAGGATCGAAGTCCGACGCCAGATTTGCGAGCTGCGCTCCAACCGCACCGAGCGATACCCATCCATCTTCACTCTCCATCTGAGCGATGACCTTCTTGATGACGGGCGTCGCTGCGCTCGGCTGGCGTAGGGAGGGCGCTTGCGTAACCTCCCTGCCGTTTGATGTGACCGTGGGCACCAGGTTTTCGGTATAGATGAATCGACGGCATGCCTGCCGGAAACTCTCCGGTGTCTTCTGCTCGCCAAATCCGAAAACATCGATGCCCTGCTCACGGATTCGCGAGGCAAGTCGCGTAAAATCGCTGTCCGAGGATACAAGACAAAAGCCGTCGAAACGGCCACTGTGCAGCAGGTCCATGGCATCAATGACAAGAGTGATGTCGGAAGCATTCTTGCCGGTCGTGTACGCGAATTGCTGCTGAGGGACTATCGCGTGTCGCGCCAGCACGTCGTTCCATGCTTTTGAACAGGAACTGGTGAAGTCGCCATAAATGCGCCGAACGCTTGCCTCGCCGATCTTGGCTATCTCCTCGAATAAGCCAGCAGCGATTCTTGCGGAAGTGTTGTCAGCATCGATAAGTACGGCCAGTCGTGGCGAGCGGGGTTCGGGCATTCAACGGCTCCAGTCCCTCTTGATAGACCCAACGTCCACCATCAACGAACCGACCATTTCTTGCAACCAGTAGTAATTAAACCGGTAAACAACACGTCGACGGCCTCAAATGAGGCTGGCGGCATTTGCCATCTGATGCTTGACGTTCGAACGGGACTTTCGCTGATCCCAGCGACGCGCCTTAGTCCCGCTCGGCAATCATGGTCTCGCGCGGATACTCTCCATAGAACCCCCGCCAATTGGCGATGGCGAAGCCAAAGACCACCAGCGCTCCCGCCTGATGCAGCAGCCCCCAATGAAGAGGGACCTGCAGCAGCAAGGTCGCGATACCAATCGCCGCCTGTATTGTCACCAGAACAAACAGGACGACGGCGCGCCGGGCATGCGTCGTGGAGGGCGCTGCGGTCAGAGCTATGATCATGTTGATCAGCGTCAGCGCAAAAAGGGTGTAGGCGCCCAGCCGATGAACGAACTGCACGGTCTTGGGGTTCTCGAAGAAATTGATCCAGGCCGGCTGCTGGATCAGCAGATCCGAGGGCACGACGGCGCCATCCATCAATGGCCAGGTATTATAGGTGAAGCCGGCGTCGAGGCCTGCGACGAGCGCTCCGAGGTAGATCTGGAAAAGCGCAAACGCCGCGATTGCGCCCGCCCAGACATGCGAGCCTTGTGTGGGCGCCTTGTCATCGGAGTGAGGGGAAAGCCCTCGCATGATCCACATACAGGACGCGAAGATAAGACAGGCCATGATCAGGTGCGTTGCCAACCTGTATTGGCTGACGTCGGTTCGGACGGAGAGTCCTGACGACACCATCCACCAGCCGATCGCACCCTGCAGTCCACCCAGCATGAGAATTCCGAAGAGCGGCCAACGCAACCGTCTCTCCACCTTTCCCGCCAACCAGAAATAGAGCAGCGGCAGCGCGAAGATGACACCAATGCCACGTGCGATCAGGCGATGGGCCCATTCCCACCAAAAGATGCCCTTGAACTCGTCGACCGTCATTCCGCTGTTCATCTGCTGATATTCGGGAATGCGCTGATAGAGCCTGAACTCCTCGTCCCACTGCGCGGCGCCGAGAGGCGGAATGACACCATGGATCGGCTTCCATTCGGTGATCGAAAGCCCCGAATTCGTGAGCCGGGTGGCTCCGCCGATGATCACAAGACAGAACAGCGCCAGGAGCACAAAGCCCAGCCAGATGCGAACGGCCCGGCGATTGCCATCCTGCCGGCGTATCTCACGCAGTATTTGCTGTTGGGTGGTCAAGTTCGCGATCGCCATGGCTGCTCCTTACGTCCGGTAGTTGATTTGCCTGAGCGGCTCATGCAAAACAAGCCCCGAACCTTTGCGGCATGCCGTCGCGGCAATCGGAACACCAGTTTGAAAGATATTTGATGCCTGTCCGCCTCCGCAAATTCATCGGTACGATCCTGATCGTCGTGCTCGTGCTCGCCTATGCGCTGCTCGCAAACACGATTGCGGTCGCCACGCTCGGTGACGCGCCATGGTGGGGCCAGCTCCTGTACTTTTTATTGACCGGCCTGCTGTGGGTGCTGCCCGCGATGGTCATCATCAAATGGATGGCCGGGCCGAAGCAGCAGTGATCCGTTAACGACGGGATAACCGTGATCGATGGAAAGCAAGGTTTAGCGCCGCTCATAAACCAAATGGACGTTCCGTTGGACTATTCTTCGCGCCTGCAAGTCAGTCCGGAGAAAATCAGTGCAGGCGCAGAAGCTTCCTGTTTCAGATAGGGCACACCATTCAACGGAACCCGACGCCGGTATTTCCGAATGGCTGGCGCCGGATGCGCAGCTTGGGGCGGCAGAACTCGACATCGCCGTCCTGGATAGCTTGGCGCCGCTGGAGACCGTTTGGCGCGCGCTCGATTGCGACAACCTGAATTCTCTTCACCAAGGCTATGACTGGTGCATGGCGTGGACCAAGGCCTTCGGACACCAACTGTCGATCGTCTGGGGCAGGATTGGCGGAGAGACTGCATTCATTCTACCGCTAGAGATAACCAGCTTTCATGGCTTCCGGACCGCCAGATTTATCGGCGCCGATCACAGCAACATCAACACCGGCCTCCTCTCAACGCGCTTCATTGAACTTGCCGACAATCTGGAGCCTCAAAAGCTTGCGATGTCTCTGCGCCGTGCTCTGGCCGGACGCGCCGATCTTCTGCTGCTGCAGAATGTTCCGTTGGAATGGCGCGGCCGACGCAATCCCCTGGCATTATTGCCGATGGTCCAGAACCAGAATCACGCCTACCAGCTTCCACTTCTCGACAAGATGGAGTCGACGCTTCAACAGGTGAATGCCAAGGGCCGACGCAAGAGGTTCCGGGCGCAGCTGCGGCGTTTTGAGGCGCTCGGTGGCTTCGACTACATCTCCAGCGGCACCCCGGATGAACAACACCAGTTGCTCGATCGCTTCTTCGAACAGAAACGTGAGCGTCTCAAGGCGCTCGGGTCGCCTGACGTATTTGCAGACCCGGAGACCAAAGCGTTCCTGCACGGCGCCATCGACATCCGCGACCGCGGGATGGTGGGACTGGAAATGCACGCAATCCGCCTGAAGGGCGAACATGACGGCCGCATCGCCGCGCTCGCCGGTCTTTCTCGCAAAGGCGACCACATCATCTGCCAGTTCACCGCCTTCGATGAAAGCGCGGCGCCGGAGACGAGCCCTGGCGAATTTCTGTTTTGGCAGATGGTAGCCGGCCAGCACGGCAAGGGCGTAAGACTGTTCGATTTCGGCCTTGGCGACCAGCGATACAAACGCTCATGGGCGCCTGTAGAGACTGAGCATCATGACGTCGTTCTGCCGCTTTCGCTCCGCGGCACCGTGGGTGCCGCAATGCACCGGGCCATCACGCGCGGCAAAGGCTTCATCAAGTCTCAACAGAGGCTCTACGCCGTGGCCCAGCGCCTGCGCCGCGTTATCGGCGTTTGATTACGCGGCACGCCGCGAGATTGGGTTCTCGATGGACTCGTTGCTATCGGACATCAGAACGACGCGTTCATAACCGGCGGCTTCGAACTCGGTCATGACAGTCACGAACTCCTGCTCGACGATCTCAGGCATCGAGAGAATGATCTCGACATCCTTGCTTTGGGTCAGCCTGGAAACGCCGGCCACGTCGGCGGCGCCGCATTCCACCATCACCAAATCATAGGCCGAGATCAAAGCGTCCAGCAGCAGAGACAAGCGATCGGCACCGCGCATTGCCCGGCGCGGATCGCTGATGCCCTGCGGAATGAAATGCGCGTCTGAGCGGCTGTCGCCGTGGATCGTATCGCCAAAGGCTGCATCGCCGCAGAGCAGATCGGTTATGCCGAGCATCTTGCGGTCCTCAGCCATGAGGTTTGTCGGCAGACCGGAACCGGTCATGTCGACCAGAATGACCCGCGAGCCGTCCTCAGCCAACTTGCGCACAAGGGACACGGTCGCCGCCGAGCCGTCGTCGCCGGTTGGAGAAATGGCGATAGCCAGAGGCGCCCTGCTACCTCGAAGGTAGTCCGAGACGGATGCAATCGAGAATTCGTTTGTTTCAACGATTTTCTCGTCCTCAGCCTGTTCGGCCACCGGCTCGTCGTCTGCGGGCGTGGCCAACAGGCTCGGTGTGCCCACGCGATTGACGGAGCCGGTGGTCGCTGATTGAGGTTCCCCATCCTCGCGCTCTTCCTCTTCGCTTATCCCAACCGGGCGGAGCGCCCGGCCGCTGAAGAGTTCGGCGAGCATGATCACAATGGACGTCATGATGAAAGTTGCGAAGGCCGCAACGATGACGATCGGCAGAACCTTCGGGAAATAGGGATCGACGGGCTGTATGGCCCTCGACACGATGCGGGCGTCGGCCGGGCTTGAGTTCTTGTCGGCGCGCGAGGCGGCCTCCCGGTAGCGAGAGAGATAGGTCTCCAGAAGCTGGCGCTGCGCGGTCGCTTCACGCGTCAAGGCGTTGAGGCCAACCTCGTCCTCGCCGGCCTGGGCGCTGTTCGCCTTCAGACTGTCGACCTGCTGCTCCAGTTCCTTTTGGCGAACAGCAGCGACCTTCGCTTCGTTTTCGATGCTTGCAAGGATCTTCTGCGTCTCCTGGCGAATCTGGACCTTGATATCCGAAAGCTGCGCGCGGAGGCTTTTGAGGCGGGGATGGTTGTTGAGCAACGACGTCTGCAGGTCGGATATCTGCGACTGCAGCCCCGACTCCGTGCTCTTCAGTCGCTGGATCGACTGAGACGACATGATGTCCTGCAGCGTGTCGGACGGCTCACCTGACGAGAGAGCATTGCGGACGGACTGGGCACGCGCCTCGGCGTTTGCGCGATCTCCCCGGACCCGGGTGAGCTCAGCCGAAATGTCGTTCAATTGCTGTGTCGCGAAATTCGAGCCGCCGTTGGTCGGAAGCAGTCCGTGCTCAGCACGGTATTCCGCCACCTTCTGCTCGGCGTCATTGACCTTCTGGCGGAGGTTTTCGATCTCGGGCTCCAGCCAGCGCGTTGCCTCGGAATTCGAGTCCAGCTTGGCGCCGCTCTGCGTGGCGAGATAGACCGCCGCCATCGCGTTCGGGATTGTCGCCGCGAGCTTGGGATCCTTCGACGTAAAGGTAATGCCGATCACCCGCGATCCCGGCACCTGATAGACTTGCAGCCGCTCGGTGAAAGCGTCGATCACGCGCTCTTCGGGGGGATTTTCATATGGATTCTTCTTGAGGTGAAGGGCGACCAGGATGTCGGTGAGCGCCGAGCCATTCGCGGCAGCGTCGAATTCCGGCAAATCGTAGAGCTTCTGGCCGTTGATGACCTGCTTGATGAGATCCGCGGACTGCAGCAGCTGCACCTGGCTTGCAATGTTGAGCTCGTCCAGCAACGGACCAGCATTGGTGTCGTTCACCTGCGCATTGGCGAAAGCAGGAGCACGCGGCTCGATCAGGATGCGCGTTTCGCTTCGGTATTTGGGGGAGATCATCTTGGCGCCCGTGAAGGCGACCCCTGCCCCCAACGCAATAATCGCCAAAGCCTTTAGCCGGCGCGCCCAGACGGCGCGGACCAATTGTCCGAGATCGATGTCCACATCCTGATTACCCGATACACCGGACATGCTGGTACTCCGAGAACAAACGTGGCCGCGAGGGTAAATGACTATAGTAACCCAACGGTTAATGCTTGCTCGGGCAATCCCGGCGACACGTCGACTGGCCGAAGCCAAAAAAATCGGCGCTTTTTACCGACCATTAACCCTAACGGATTGATAACGGCTGAGACCTATTTCGTTTTCCGATGAGCAGACGCGATGCCTTTCGCACAGCCCAAGTTCTTGATGGCTCTGAGCCTCGCCGCCATGACTGCGGTCGTGAGCGGCTGCAATAGCTACAAGCCTGCCCCCCAGGCTTTCAATCAGGCGACGATCCAGCCCTATTCGCTTGATAGCGGCGACCGGCTGCGCATTACCGTGTTCGACCAGCCAAGCATGACCAACACTTATACGATCGACCAGGCCGGCTATATCGCCTTCCCGCTCATCGGGCAGGTGCCGGCTCGTGGACGGACGCTGCAGCAGTTGTCGGGCCAGATCGCGCAGAAGCTGAGACAGGGCTACCTGCGGGACCCTGATGTCACGATCGATGTCGACCGCTATCGCTCGATCTTCGTCATGGGCGAAGTCGGTCAATCCGGCCAATACGCCTACGTTCCGGGAATGACGGTGCAGAATGCCGTTGCCATTGCCGGCGGCTTTACGTCGCGCGCAAACCAGGGCGCTGTCGACGTAACCCGGAAGGTCAATGGGCAAGTGATCACAGGTCGCGTCAACATCTCTTCGGCGATCGTCGCCGGCGACACGATCTACGTTCGCGAACGACTGTTCTGATCCTCGATGACCGAACAGCCCCCCCTCCGCATCCTCCATTGCTTCAGATCACCGGTCGGCGGAATTTTCCGCCATGTCCGCGATCTGGTGTTGGAGCACAGCAAGGCGGGGCACGAAGTCGGCATTCTTTGCGACAGCTCAACGGGCGGCGAGCATGAAGACCGCTTGTTCGACGAGATTCGTCCCTACCTGGCGATGGGATTGACCCGCATGCCCATGCGGCGGCACGTCAGCCTCTCCGACATCGGAGTGATCTGGGATACGTACAAGAATATTAAAAGTTTGCGGCCGGATGTGCTGCACGGTCACGGCGCCAAAGGCGGTGTGCTCGCGCGGCTTGCCGGCTCGGCCTTGCGGGTAAACAGGTATCGCGTAGCCCGCCTCTATACTGCGCATGGTGGAAGCCTGCATTATTCTCCGAGGTCGCTCGTAGGGCAATTCGTGCTCCGCATGGAGCGTCTGCAGGAGTACTTCACGGACGCCCTCGTCTTCATCTGCGAGTACGAGCGCGAAGCCTATACGAGGAAGGTCGGGCGGCCGCGAACGGAAACGCGGCTGATCTACAATGGCCTTGCGGAGCGCGATTTCGAGCTCATCCCAACGCGTTCGGATGCCGTGCATTACATCTACGTCGGCATGCTGCGGGACCTAAAGGGTCCCGATCTCTTTGTGGAGGCCTTCGCGAAGGCGGAGCGCATTCTCGGACGCCCACTTTCGGCCGTGATGGTCGGCGACGGGCCCGAGCGCGACAAATACCGAGACATGATGATCGAGCGTGGTTTGGGCAAGCGCATCAGCATGCTGCCGGCGATGCGCGTTCAGCAGGCGTTCGCGATGTCACAGAACCTGGTCGTTCCGTCGCGCGCTGAAGCCATGCCCTACATCGTGCTCGAGGGTCTCGGCGCCGGGAAGACCATCATCGCAACTCGCGTCGGCGGAATTCCAGAGGCGCTGGGCAAAGACAGCCCTGCACTCGCCAACCCCGAGGATACCGACGATCTCGCACGCGCCATGGCGGACGCGATCCGCATCCCGGGCTGGCATGATGCGGCGATGCCGTCGATGGAACAGGTGAGGTCGGTCTTCTCGGCCTCGATCATGGCCAACGATGTCCTGAAATTGTACCACGACCTCCTGGATCCCCAATCGAAGCAAGCTATGGCTCTTGCTTCGTAAAAGTTTTCTTAGGGGCTTTCTGTTATTGCCGGCGTGATAACCAGCGGCGGTAGCCTCATGAACAAGGCAGAGAAAAGCGAGCAGTTTGACCTGGAAGCGCTGCGGAAGCAGGTTTCCGACATCCATCGACGCGACGAAGGCGCGGATGGAACGGTTCAACCGGAGCCGATCAACGCCTATGCCCGTCAGATCGCCGAGCAATTCAGCACCGGAAACCGCTCGCCGGCCATCATTATCGGTCAGTTCCGACTTTTTGAATTCGCCTCACAGTTTCTCGTCGGGTTGCTTGCATTCCTCTTCTGGCCCGGGAACGGGGGCGAAACCCTTGCAGGGCGGGCGATCGCTGCCACCGTTGTTGCGGCACTCCTCGTCAGTGCGCTCCAGACGGCCGACACCTACTCCATCCCAGCGCTCCGCGCCCGCATGCGCCTGCTGCCGCGAGTCCTTGCCGTGTGGGCATCCGTCTTCCTGATTGTCACGGCTGCAAGCGTACTCTCCGGCAACATCGGCCGGGCACAGCCGCAAGCACATTTTGCGTGGTTCATTGCCGGCGCAATCGTCCTCCTCGCCGCTCGCTTGTTGACGGCCTACGGTATCCGCAACTGGTCACGCAATGGCATCATGGAGCGCCGCGCGGTGATCGTCGGTGGCGGGGCACCGGCCAAGGAGTTGATCCGCATTCTCGAACAGCAACCCGACAACGACATCCGGATCTGTGGCATTTTCGACGACCGCGGCGAGAAACGGTCGCCGATCATGGTCGCCGGCTATCCGAAGCTCGGAACGGTCGCCGAACTGGTCGAGTTTGTACGCATTACCCGTATCGATATGCTGATCATTTCACTGCCGCTTAGCGCGGAGGCCCGCATCCTGCAGCTGCTGAAGAAGCTTTGGGTGCTGCCGGTCGACATTCGCCTTGCTGCGCACGCAAATCGCCTGCGCTTTCGCCCGCGTGCCTATTCGCACATCGGGTCTGTCCCGATGCTCGATATCTTCAACAAGCCGATCAGGGACTGGGACTCGGTTGCCAAGCGCTGTTTCGACATTGTCTTTACGCTGCTCGCCCTGGCGCTCCTCTGGCCGATCATGCTTGCAACGGCAATCGCCATCAAGGTCACCTCGAAGGGGCCGGTCTTCTTCATGCAGAACCGTCATGGCTTCAACAACGAGATCATCAGGATCTTCAAGTTTCGCTCAATGTATGCCGACAAGGGTGACCCCACCGGACGTGCCGCGGTCACCAAAGGCGATCCACGCGTCACACCCGTCGGACGCTTCATCCGCAAGAGTTCGATCGATGAACTGCCGCAGCTTTTCAACGTGTTGAAGGGTGACATTTCGCTGGTTGGCCCGCGCCCACATGCCATTCTGGCCCAGGCGAAGGACCGCCTCTTCGGCGACGTCGTGGAAGGCTATTTCGCGCGTCATCGCGTGAAGCCCGGGGTGACGGGTTGGGCGCAGATCAACGGCTGGCGCGGCGAGGTCGATCACGACGACAAAATCAAGTTCCGGACCGCCTACGATCTCTACTATATCGAGAACTGGTCGCTCTGGTTCGATCTGAAAATCCTGTTCCTCACGCCCTTCCGGTTGTTCAATACGGAAAACGCCTATTGAACGCGGCCTCGGCGACACATCTTCGCGTTGCTCAACCGCAACGAGCAACGGTGCGGCTGATCGGTTCGGCGATGGTTGCCTTTGGTGTCTTTCTCTCCGGCTTCGTTATCGATGAGCCGGCGCCCTACGAGCTGTGGATGGCCGCCCTTCTCGGCATCTGGTTCATCCTCGGTCTCAGGATTTCACGCTTCACAGCGCCGCTGCTTGCCCTGCTGCTTGCCTTCAACATCGGCGGCATGCTCTCGCTGACCCAGATGAAGGACCTCGGGACCGGGCCAATGTATGTCGCGGTCTCGACGTTCCTCGCATTGACTGCGATCTTCTATGCCGCGATCGTCGAGGACAGCCCTCGGCGCCTGCCGCTCATCTTCAATGCCTGGGCGTTCGCCGCCGTTATCACCTCCCTGCTCGGGATACTCGGCTATTTTCACGCCTTCCCCGGCGCAGAGGTCTTCACGCTCTACGATCGTGCCAAAGGCGCCTTCCAGGACCCGAACGTATTTGGCCCATTCCTGATCCCGCCATCGCTCTACCTTGTCCACGCCATTCTTGTCAGCAATCTGAGGACGTCGCCGATCAAAGCGGTAGCGCTCTTGATCCTGGCACTGGGCGTTTTCTTGTCGTTCTCGCGCGCGGCCTGGGGCCTCTTTGCCGCCGGGATTCTCCTGCTGATCTTCTGCATGCTACTCAAGGAACGCAGCGGCGCGTTTCGACTGCGCATCCTGATTCTGTCGCTTGCGGCGATCATGTTGCTGGTTGCGTCGCTGGTCGTCGCGTTGCAGTTCCCGAAGGTCAGTGCGCTCTTTTCGACGCGCGCCCAGCTCGTGCAGCAGTATGACGGTGAGCACCTCGGTCGCTTCGAGCGCCACCGCATCGGCTTCACGATGATGATGGAACGACCGCTCGGAATCGGTCCGCTGGTCTTCGGCACGATGTTTCCGGAGGATGAGCACAATGTCTGGCTGAAGTCGCTGACGAGCTACGGCTGGCTTGGCTTTGTCAGTTACGTCACCATGCTCTGCTGGACAATCTATCTCGGGTTCAGGAACCTGCTGAAGGATCGGCCTTGGCAGCCCTATCTGATGATCGCGTGGATCGGAGTGCTAGGGCATGTGGCAATCGGAAACGTCATCGACATCGATCACTGGCGACATGTCTATCTGCTTTTCGGTGTGGTCTGGGGCTGCGCCGCGCTGGAACAGCGCCATAGACGCAATGGCGCTTCACATCGGGCTTGCGAACGAGCGCCGACGCGCTAGTCTTTGATTCATGATCACAGCGACACAAATGCGCGGCGCCCGCGCGATGACCGGAATGAGCATCGAGCAACTGGCAACCGCCTCAGGTCTGCCCGCTGCCACCATCGAAATAATGGAGCGCGATGAGCGGGAAGGCGAGCCGCATGCGCTGCTCGCGGTCAAACAAGCGCTGGAGGCGGCGGGCATCATCTTCATCGCCAGCGGCAACCATGACGAAGGCGGACCGGGCGTCAGGCTGCGAGCACGTACCGGGATCGACGAAGGGATCCGCCCGGAAAATCTCAACGCGGCAAACGACGACTAGTCGGGCGCTCTTCAGGTTCCGAAATTACAAATAAGCCCTTGCGAGGGCGGCAAGCTTGCCCTTGTCCCTAACGCCCTGTCGGTAGAGCTGGATCAGGAGCGCGCCGATGACTTCGGCAGCCGGTGTATCGCGCGCAAGTCCCCTGTCCCGGCAGACATCGTCAAGTACTCCGGACAGGAGGTCTAGATCATCCGAGAAAAGTGGCAGGTCACGTGGAAGAACTGGGGATTTAAGCATCACGCCACAGGTTCCATGAGGGCTAATGACACCACTAGCATTGACGTCGACCGCCCATCCATAGCCGACGATGCGGGCACTATGCGCCCGAGCCGGTGATTTATCAACCGAACATTTCCAACGGAAACATATATGTGAACGGCGTGTTTCAGGCCGGTCTGATGGGCGACTTCCGCCTCAATTTTTCAGCCGCTCAAAGGCAAGCTGCGAATAGATTGAGTCCTCGATGATGACCGTTGCGCCGACCTTGACCAGATAGGTCTCGGCGAGGTCCGTCAGTGCCAGTGCGACTTCCTGTTCCGACCAGCCCGACGATATGGCCTTCTCGACCAGAGCCTCGAAGGACTCCGCCAGAGCTTCCCGGCATGTTTCGCTTGCCTCGCGGTTGGCCATAGGTCGTCCACCAACAGTTGTCGAACATATATTACATGAAACTAATAATTATTCGAGTGATTAAGAAATTTTTCTATCAGCGATATATCCGTGCTGCCCCGACATCAGAAACACTGACGGGAAAAGGGCAACTGCGTCGCAGTTGATTTTCGGCAAGGCTAGCCATGAGAGAGAGATCACCATCGGCTGCTGGGGGTGCCGAAGGTTACTATGTAAATGGTCGGGGCGACTGGACTCGAACCAGCGACCCCTTGACCCCCAGTCAAGTGCGCTACCGGGCTGCGCTACGCCCCGACCTGCCGAAACGGCCTGATCCTGTTAGTATTTTGGAATTTCCGGCGCAAGGGAAAAATCATGCATGAGGAATAAAAAGGAACGAAAGCCGGGGATAGGTGGGGTTGCAACAGAAGTTCCACGGCAGTTCCGCTGCCGTCCGTGAGACCTGCGTCTCACAGCAAATCAGGCCAGCGAGCGTCTTTTGCATGTCGGCAATCAAATATGTGCGGTCCCTCCGATAAAAGATGCGCGCACTCAGAGTGGCGATCGCAATCGAAACGCTTGCCGGCAGTGACGAAAGGCTTTGAACGCGAGGCTTGACTAGAGGCAAAGAGAGTCACAAACTTCTGAATTGTAAGTAGCCTGTTTCGGACCCCGGCTCATAGTTCCCATCGAGATACGTCGAAATACTGGCTTGATTTAGCAACTGCTAGAAGAGATTTTCTTGGCGGGGGGCCTGTCGTTTGACGCCCTCATGGGGGAGCACATGAAGAGAATCATGATCGCCGGCCTTTTGTTGCTTAGTTCCTGCGGAAGCGTCACTCAGCAGACAATCCCGTATACCCTCTCGGAGGGCGAGGTTTCTGCCATTCAGAACACAGTTCGAAGCTACCTCAAAGATCCCTCCAGTGCGACGTTCAAGAGCATGATGGCGGCACAGAGACAGCCCGGGATCGTCTATGTTTGCGGCATAGTGGACTCCAAGAACAAGGGCGGTGCCTTTACTGGCGGAGAGCCCTTCGCCGGTGTTTTGAGAAACACAAGTGCGACGGGAAGAGCGGCCTTTTCGTTTACCCTGACGGCCCAAGGCAGCGCACAAACAAACTTCAACAATATGTGCCGGCAGAATGGGGTCGTCAGCTGACGCTTGTCCTCTGAGCGTCTCCTGACATCACCCAGCTGGCCAGCTCGTTGGAATCTACATTTCGGCTCGACATCGAAAATCGAGGCGTCATGCCCGTTTATGGTTGCCTGGATCGTTTGCTTTGTGTCTGCTCAGGCCCGCCAAAGGCGAATTCTTGCCAAGATGGAAAATCCGACAATGAAGACGCTACAGACAATAGCAATTGTGGTTCTGAGTTCGGCATGCATTAGCGCAGCGCAACCACCAACGATGACAGGCGATTTTGGCTCCCAGACGCTCGCTCTCATCAATTCGTATAGGGCGAGCCGTGGCCTGTCTCCCCTCGCCGCAAATGGCACTTTGAAAGCCCTGGCGCAGCAGCATAGCCGCTACCAGGCAGCTCGGCGAAGCATGAGCCACTATGGTTTCCGCCAGAGATCGGCTCAAGCCAGAGCCGCTGGGCTCAGTGTGGTATGTTCAGAGAATGTCGCGATGGGGTATACGACACCGCAGCAGCTTTTTGCTGGCTGGAGGCGCTCCTGGGGCCATAACACGAATCTGCTTCGACCTAATCTGCGATACGCGGGAGTGGCCACTGTCGGAGGCTACTCGACTTTCTTCGCTTGCCAGTAGCATCATCTCGATTTTGATTTTTGCCAACGCCGGGAAGTGTCAGTGCTCGGTCGTGGTCGAAAACGCTTGCTCGATCGGCCCTCCGCGAATAAGAAACCTCGGAAACGCGAGACTTTGGATAAGACCATGCAGATTGAGATCCCCTGCCCCAAATGCAGGAACACCCGAATGAAATTCGAGCGGCCCGAACCGCTCGACACCGATATCCTTACCTGCTTCACCTGCGGACATGAATTGGGAACGCTGGGTTCGGTAAAGGCAAAAATGATTGCTGCTTTCGAGCGCATGAAGAAGCAGGCGCAGCAACAGCGCAAGCACTAGCGCGCTATCTGACCAGCGCAACGCGCCCGTCTGGGCCGGTGTCGACACGCCACTCCCGATAGTCGGAGATCGAAAAGTGCGGCGTTGCGAACGGCGTCGTATGCGTCTCGGTGATGACTGTCACATCCGCGCCCGCCGCTTCGCCTGCGAGAATTCCGGCAACGGCATCTTCGAACACCAGGCATTTCGTCGGATCGACTCCGAGGCGCTTGGCCCCCAGCAGGTAGCACTCCGGGCTCGGTTTCCCGGCTACCACTTCTTCACCGCTCACCATCGCCACGGGCGTCGGAATGCCTGCGGCGGCCATGCGCCGCCGGGCGAGTTCGATCGGTGCCGAGGTTACGATCGCCCACTTTGCCGGTGGAATGCTGTTCAGGAAATCGATCGCGCCGGGGATCGAGACGATACCTCCAACGTCCTCCATCTCCTCCTTCAGTAGCTGCTTTGCCTCATACTCCGGATCGACGCCTGGCAACGCCAGCTGGCGAATGACGTCGGAGGCGCGAATGCCATGGATCGTCTTGAGGAAAACCTCTGGCTCGAGGCCATGCCGCATAGCCCATTCCGTCCAGACGCGTTCGACCACCGCGATCGAGTTCAAGAGCGTGCCATCCATATCGAACAGGAAGGCGTCATAGAATTTGCCGGGAACGGAATGAGACGCGGTCACGAAGGTTTCCTTGGTACTGACTGGAATTACGCTCGCCGCCGACTACGATGCGTTTGGCAGAGGCCGTCCGAACGCGCGGGCGATGCTTCACTAACTAAGCCATCGAGGCGCTCCGGTAAATTGGATCAGCGAACTTGATCCAACAGGCGCTTGCATTCGAGGAGATCGTAGAGTGCTTCCTGAAGCAGCGCTCGATCCTCCTTGCCGACGCTCGACTTGCCGATCGAGATTTCCGGGGATTCTTCATCGCCACCGCCGAAATTGAAGAAGCGGCGTGTGATCGGCGGCTTCGCGCGGCCAACCACCTGATCCTCCTCGGACATTCCGACCCGTGGCTCGGCCGCATCACCGCCCTCCGGCGGGCCGCCCGTCAGCGCCTGGACGCTGGCGAGATCGCCATGCCCGATGGAGATGACAAACTTGTTGCCGTTGGTCTTCAGAAGTTTCTGCACGCCCTTGATGGTGTAGCCGTGATCATAGAGCAGGTGGCGAATGCCCTTCAGAAGATCAATATCCTCGGGCCTGTAGTAGCGGCGGCCGCCGCCGCGTTTCATCGGTTTGATCTGAGGAAACCGAGTCTCCCAGAAGCGCAGGACATGCTGTGGAAGGTCTAGGTCGTCCGCCACCTCGCTGATGGTGCGGAACGCATCGGGGCTCTTATCCAACATCCTTACTCCCTACGCGGTCTCGGGGTGCGCCGCGCGTCTGTTCGGCTGACAAGGCGCAGCTGTGTCTCACGAACGTCAGAACCGAGCCGCGACTCATCATATTTCAACGGTTTGACGCCGCGAATTCAAGTCACCTCTTGAATACCGCACAGATCGTTCAGGGAAGATTGCAGGTTGTTGTCGTCGAGCGAGAGGGACCTCCCTCTCCTCAGCCCAATCAGGAAGCCGGATTTGCGGCCTTCTGCTTGGTCTTGCGCAGAGTATGCGCCTTGAGGATCCGCGTCTTCAAGACATTGGAGGCCTTGAAGGTCATGACGCGTCGGGGAGAAATCGGTACTTCCTCGCCAGTCTTCGGATTGCGGCCGATGCGCTCATTCTTGTCGCGCACCTGGAACGTCGCAAAAGACGAGAGCTTGACGGTTTCGCCGCGAACAATCGCGTTACAAATCTCGTCAATGACAGTTTCCACGAGCTCAGCAGATTCGGTTCTTGAAAGACCGACCTTACGAAAAACTGATTCCGCCAGGTCTGCTCGCGTCACTGTCTTTCCGGTCATGGTTTCCCCGCCCATTTGCCAATTATATTATGAAAGCGGACAAAGAGTATTTGTCTTGCGCCTCACGGTCAAGCTCTTGTTCGTCGGTAGTTTTTTGGATTTTCGGGTTACCAGCGCAGGAGTACTGCGCCCCAGGTGAAGCCGCCGCCCATCGCTTCCAACATCACCAGATCGCCTTCCTTGATCCGGCCGTCGCCAGCGGCCGTGGCCAGCGCGAGCGGAATCGACGCGGCAGACGTGTTGCCGTGGAGATCAACCGTAATGACTACTTTCTCAGGTGCAATATGCAACTTCTTGGCGGAACCGTCGATGATACGGCGATTGGCCTGGTGTGGCACGAGCCAGTCGAGATCGTCGGCGGTCGTTCCCGTGGCGTCGAAGGCGGCCTGAATGACGTCAGTGATCATGCCGACTGCATATTTGAAGACTTCGCGGCCCTCCATGCGCAGCTTGCCAACCGTGCCAGTCGTCGAGGGACCGCCATCCACATAGAGCTTCTCCTTGTGGGAGCCATCGGAACGCAGGTGCGCCGTCAGCACGCCACGATCAGCGGTCGTGCCCTTGCCCTCGGCAGCCTCCAGCACGATCGCCCCGGCGCCATCGCCAAAGAGGACACAGGTCGTGCGATCGTTCCAGTCGAGAATGCGCGAGAAGGTCTCGGCGCCGATTACCAGCACGCGCCTGGCGAGACCGCCCCTGATAAAGGCGTCGGCCGTTGTCACAGCATAGACGAAGCCTGTGCAGACGGCCTGTACGTCGAACGCAAAGCCATGGTGCATGCCCAGGCGGTTCTGGATATTGACGGCAGTCGCCGGGAATGTGTTGTCGGGCGTCGAGGTGGCACAGATGATAAGATCGATATCAGCTGGCGTCAGGCTTGCCTTGTCGAGCGCAGCACGCGCCGCAGCTTCGCCGAGCGACGATGTCGTCTCGCCCTCGCCCGCGATGTAGCGTTGGCGAATGCCCGTACGCTGGACAATCCATTCGTCCGATGTGTCCACGACATCTTCCATGTCGCGATTGGTCATAACGCGTTTCGGAAGTGCGGCTCCGAACCCGCGAACAACTGAACGGATCATATTGCTTAAACCCCGTCGCTCATGCGGCTTCCGGCCCGATCGGGGGCAGCCGCTTGGCATGATACTTTTGAAGATCGTTTTCTATTTTCTGATTGAGGCCATTCTTGGCCATGTCGTAGCCGACCTCGATGGCGGCAGCGATGCCTTCGGCATTGGCGCCGCCATGGCTCTTGATGACGACGCCGTTGAGGCCGAGGAAGACGCCGCCGTTCACACGGCTCGGATCCATCTTTTCGCGCAGCATGTCGAAGGCGCCCTTGGCGAAGAAGTAGCCGATCTTGGCAAGCAGCGTGCGCGACATTGCAGCGCGCAGATACTCACCGATCTGCCGCGCTGTACCTTCGGCCGCCTTCAAAGCAATATTGCCAGAGAAGCCTTCGGTCACGACGACGTCGACGGTACCCTTCCCCAGGTCGTTGCCTTCGACGAAGCCATAGTACTCGAGCGAGTCGATGTTGGCCTCACGGAGCAGGCGCCCCGCTTCCTTCACCTCTTCCTGGCCCTTGATCTCTTCGACCCCGACATTCAGCAGGCCAATCGACGGACGCTCGATCTCGAACAGCGCACGGGCCATTGCCCCGCCCATGAGCGCGAAATCCATCAACTGCTGCGAATCCGCGCCGATCGTCGCGCCCACGTCGAGAACGATGCTCTCGCCCTTCAAGGTGGGCCAGATGGCAGCGATCGCCGGCCGCTCGATATTGGCCATCGTACGCAGACAGAACTTGGCCATCGCCATGAGCGCGCCGGTATTGCCGGCCGACACCGCGACGTCGGCTTCCTTCGTCTTCACCGCTTCGATCGTCCGCCACATGGTGGAGATATAGCGACCGCGACGGAGCGCCTGGCTCGGCTTCTCGTCCATGCGGACGGCCAGCTCGCAGTCGTGGAAAACGGTCTTTTCCTTGAGCTTCGGAAACCTGTCGAGAACCGGCTCGCACTGTTCCTTCAATCCATACATCACGAAGAAAATATCGGGATGTCTTTCCAGTGCCTTGGCGGCGCCGGGGATGACAACCTGGGGACCAAAGTCGCCACCCATGAGGTCGATAGAAATTCTGATCACGCGTCCCTGATCCTTGTTTTTCGCCTCCGGCGGGCGAAATTTCGGCCAAAATACCGGTTTTCCCGTCGCTTACAACTGAATTGTGTCAAATCCCCAACGGGGCTCAGTCCTTTTTCCAATCCTTCAGCACGGCGAAGGCAGACGGCTTTTTATCGTTCTCTCCAGTGTCTTCTATGTGACCGGAGAACTCCACACCGGGCTTGCGCGGATAGGGATCGATCGCAAGAGCTGCGAATTCCGTAACCACCTCACCTGCGTCAATCGTATCGCCGGTGAAGCTTTCGGGAAGGTCCGGGCCATCGGGGTCCAGCACCATTTCGCCGGCATCATTGGCGGGCCGGCGCGCAAGCTTGGAATTCTCCGGCACGAAGATCTGCTCGAAGCTCTCGTCGATCTCCGATGGGACCGGATCGAGGGTCACGACGCAGGACTGGACGATGTTGGCACGCACCCTGCCCTTGATGCGCACACCATCCCGCTTCCACCGACCGATCTGGAGGTCAGCACCAAAGCTGTCCACCGATAGGACACTCCAACTGTCCGCAAGGGCTGCCAATTCGCGCTTGTCGGCCTCCAGATGCACCTCGACAGGATTGGCCGATATATGACCTACATTTACGAGGTAGGAGAACGGAACGTCGTCTCTTTTGTTTTTCATCGTCTCTTCCTCACGCTACCTTCGGAAGTGTCGCCGAGCCTGTCGCTATGACGTCCTCCGACTGAGACAAAAGATGGTCTTCGGCAACAAACATCCAGTCCGCGAGACCGCGCATATCCACCGGCTCATTCGCCTTCGGATGAATGTTTCGCACGAGCGCCGCAGCGAGTCCTTCGGCATCCCCGGTGTCCATCGCCTTGGCGTAGGCCTCCAGGCGGCCATAGAACATGCCGGCCAGCTTCTTCATGCGTTTGGGAACCGTGTTGTCACCGATCCCCAATTCACGGATGGAGTAGTCGATATCCTGGAAGAAGGCGTCGACGATTTCCTGCGCGATCTCCTGGCCGCTCGTCCCGGAGGTTCGTGTGCGCCGGAAGAAGAGGATCATCACCGCCGAAAGCATCTCGAAACGCCCCATCACCGTATCCGGGACATTCAAGCGCTCATAGAATTCCGGCATCCGTGCGGCCGACGTCAGTGCCTGATATTGCCGATCTACGATTACCTGGTTGTTGTTTTTCTTGCCAAAGAGCCCGAAGATCATCGTTTTTTCCGGAAAGGCCTCATTCTGGGCGCCAAGCGGCGTCCGGCCTTGTTGCATGATTTCGAAAGCTGGTTTACCGAAGCAGGCGCGAATTGCAATGCCGAAGGTGGCCACTTTCGGGACAGCACCCCTTCTGTCCGCATGAGCCAACGGGATGTCTCTCCCCGGAATGGCCACAATGGTTTTGCATCAGCGATCTGAGGCCGGTGGCTGCCATTCATAATTTTAGGGAGTAGATGTCGTTGACGAAACGGTATTTCAAGTCTGACAAAAAATTCCTCAGCAATGCCGCTATTGCCATCATGATCGCCTCCGCCGGACTTTCAGGCTGCCAGACACAAACCGTCCTCAACGGTGGATATGTCGCCGACGAGCAGTCGCTGAATCTCGTCCCAGTAGGATCGAGCCGCGAGCAGGTTCTCCTATCCCTCGGCACCCCGTCCACGACGGCGACGTTCGATGGCGAAGTCTTCTACTACATCTCGCAGCGCCGCGAGCGCTCCATGGCCTTCCAGAAGCTGAAGGTGGTCGATCAGAGCGTGCTGGCGATCTATTTCGACAAGGACGGCATCGTTACGCGCCGTGCGAACTACACCCTCAAGGACGGCAAGATTTTCGATACGATTACCCGCGTCACCCCGACGGGCGGCAAGGACTTCACCTTCCTACAACAGCTGCTATCGGGCGGCAGCGCGGCGAACGCTGCGAAGGGCCTCTTCGGTGGCGGCACCTCGCAGCCGGCCTCGCCGCAGAACCCGGCCAGCCTCCGCTAAAGCGGGAGCGAACTCTCAAAGAAAAACCCGCCGGATCGCTCCGGCGGGTTTTTAGTTTCGGCGATGTGCCTCAAGCCAGGACGGCGAGAAGCAGAAGAGCGACGATGTTGGTGATCTTGATCGCCGGGTTAACGGCAGGACCAGCCGTATCCTTGTAGGGGTCGCCGACCGTGTCGCCGGTCACCGATGCCTTATGCGCGTCGGAGCCCTTCATATGGCGAACGCCGTCCTTGTCGACGAAGCCGTCCTCGAAGGATTTCTTGGCATTGTCCCACGCGCCACCACCCGAGGTCATCGAGATCGCGACGAACAGGCCGTTGATAATAACACCGAGCAGCGATGCGCCCAGCGCCGCGAAAGCGGAAGCCTTCGAGCCCGAGATGATCAATACGCCAAAGTAGACGACGATCGGGGCAAGAACCGGCAGAAGCGAAGGAATGACCATCTCGCGGATGGCTGCCTTGGTCAGCAGGTCAACCGCCCTGCCATAGTCTGGACGCTCGGTCCCTGCCATAATGCCGGGCTTCTGCTTGAATTGACGGCGAACCTCTTCGACAATTGCGCCGGCCGCGCGGCCGACGGCGGTCATCGCGATGCCACCGAAGAGATAAGGAATGAGACCACCGAAGATCAGTCCGGCAACGACGTAAGGATTGGAAAGATCGAAGGAGATGTCGCCAATACCTGCAAAATAAGGGTACTTGTCGCCGTTGGCGGCAAAGTATTTGAGGTCGTAGGAATAGGCCGCAAACAGAACCAGGGCGCCGAGGCCAGCGGAACCGATCGCATAGCCCTTGGTAACGGCCTTCGTCGTATTGCCGACTGCGTCGAGCGCGTCGGTCGACTTGCGTACTTCCGGCGGCAGGTGGGACATTTCCGCAATGCCACCGGCATTGTCCGTCACCGGACCGAAAGCGTCGAGAGCAACGATCATGCCGGCAATGCCGAGCATGGCGGTAACCGCGATGCCGGTGCCGAAAAGGCCGCCGAGCTGATAAGTCGCCAGGATGCCGCCGACGATGACAATCGCCGGGAGGGCTGTCGATTCCAGCGACACCGCAAGACCCTGGATGACGTTCGTGCCATGGCCGGTCACAGAGGCCTGGGCGATCGAATTGACTGGGCGCTTGTTGGTGCCGGTGTAATATTCGGTGATGACAACAATCAGTGCTGTGACGAGCAGGCCGATCAGACCGCAGACAAAGAGATGCGTGCCGGTAATGTCCTCGCCACCGACCGAGCCAATCGAACCCCAGCCGATGGTTAGTGATGTCGCTGCGCCAAGGCCGATGATCGACAGCAGGCCGGTGACGATGAGACCCTTGTAAAGGGCGCCCATGATCGAGCCATTGCTGCCGAGCTTGACAAAGAACGTACCAATGATCGAGGTGATGATGCAGGCGCCGCAGATCGCAAGCGGGTAGAGCATCGCCGATTCAAGAACGGGTGCGCCGGCAAAGAAGATTGCGGCGAGAACCATGGTCGCGACGACGGATACGGCGTAGGTTTCGAAAAGGTCAGCTGCCATGCCAGCGCAATCGCCGACGTTGTCGCCGACGTTATCGGCAATTGTCGCGGGGTTGCGCGGATCATCTTCCGGGATACCCGCTTCGACCTTGCCGACGAGGTCACCGCCGACGTCAGCGCCCTTGGTGAAGATGCCACCGCCGAGACGGGCGAAGATCGAAATCAGCGACGCACCGAAGCCAAGCGCGACGAGGGAATCGATGACTTCGCGAGAGCTGCCTTCGTGCCCAAGCACGACAGTCAGCACGTAGTAGTAGATCGACACGCCAAGGAGCGCGAGACCGGCCACCAGAAGCCCGGTGATGGCACCCGACTTGAATGCAATCTCAAGTCCGGCGGCCAGGCTCTGGGATGCCGCCTGCGCCGTGCGAACATTGGCGCGCACCGAGACATGCATGCCGATGAAGCCAGCAGCGCCTGACAGAACAGCGCCGATGAGGAAGCCGATTGCAGCCGTGCCGGAGAGCAGCAGCCAGGCTGCAATGAAAACGACGATGCCGACGATTGCGATGGTCTTATACTGGCGCGTCAGATAGGCCTGCGCACCCTCACGAATATAGCCTGCAATTTCCTGCATGCGCTTGTTACCCTGATCGGCGGCAAGCACCGACCGGGTTGCCCAGATGGCATAGACCACCGAGAGCAGACCGCATGCTATTACCCATAAAAGAATGCTCATTTCGCTCTTTCCTCCAAAAGAGCCGGAGCTCACTCCCTCTCCGGCTGCGAATACGCCGACTCGATTTCCTCCCACAGAAATGCTGCAACGCCGGGCGGAGATTGCGTGGAGGAAAACGGCGCGTCAAGCCCGTAAGAGCCAAAAGCCCTTGCAGCACAATGGGAACGGAGGATTCTTGGAGGTCGGGCCTGCCGACCCGGCAGAACGCTACTTCTTGGCTTCGCCGCGCACCTGCTTTGCGATGCGGTCAAGCACGGCGTTGACGAGCTTCGGCTCATCGTCGCTGAAGAAGGCCTGAGCGATTTCGACGTATTCCGTCACGATGACCGCAACGGGAACATCCTTGCGTTCGAGAATCTCGAAGACGCCGGCACGGAGGATCGCGCGGACCGTGCTATCGAGACGCGACAGCGCCCAGTCGTCCTGTAAGGCGGACGCAATCATTGGGTCAAGGCGACGCTGCTCCCGCACGACGCCTGATACGATCGAGCGGAACCAGGAGGGGTCGGCCTTCAAATAGGTCTCACCGTCAAGTTCCTGGCCCAGGCGATGCGCCTCGTATTCAGCCACGATCTCCAGCACGCCGGTGCCGCCAATATCCATCTGGTAGAGCGCCTGAACGGCAGCAAGGCGCGCAGCACCTCGCTGGTTTGCAGCCTTGACCGGACGCTCCGAGTTCTCGTTGTTCATTCGTTATGCACCCAACTTCTTCTTCAGCTCTATCATCGTAAGAGCTGCGCGGGCGGCAAATCCGCCCTTGTCCTTGTCCGAACGGCGGGCGCGAGCCCAGGCCTGATCGTCATTCTCAACAGTCAGAATGCCATTACCAATGGCAAGGGATTCGCTCACGGCCAGATCCATCAGCGCGCGAGAGGATTCGTTCGACACGATATCGAAATGGTAGGTCTCGCCGCGGATGACCATACCGAGGGCGACGTACCCATCATACTGCGTGCCCTCATTATCTGCTCCGTCGAGCGCCATGGCAATCGCCGCCGGAATCTCGAGAGCGCCCGGAACGGTGACGACCTCATAGGTCGCGCCCGCCTCTTTCAAGGCGAAGGTCGCGCCTTCAAGCAGGGCATCGGCCATGTCGTCGTAGAAGCGTGCTTCGACGATCAAAATGTGGGGAGCGGTTTCTCGCGCCATGCTTCACCTTCAGTAGCTAGAGGACTTCACCATTCGGCAGGCCGCGGTCAAAACACGCCGCGACCCGAATGGCAAGCAAATTCCGACCATGGTTGGATGCCGAATCCGGAATCCCGGCAACGGCGGAGCGGGCAATTCTTGCGTCATTTTGTGCCGGCGTCGGACCGGCGCCTCGAAGATGGCAAATGAAGGGCAATTCGCATGAACAATATGTGACTAAATTCCAGATACTTATGAATTGAAGGCGGATGACCCGATTACCAATTTCATCTGCGTAACGCTGACGATCCACTGCCGACGGTCGATCGTCAGAGCAGATGAAAGGATACCCCATGAATCGCATTGCAGCCATCGCCTCCGCAGTCGCTACCCTTGCCTTTGCAGATGCCAGCCGTGCCGAAAGTCTCGACATGACGACCCCGTCGGGCATCGAACGAACGCTCCGCAGCTTCAGCGGCGCAAATCTCGATATTCGGCAGGTGGCCGACCACGGCAGTTCGAAAAATATCGGAGCGCCCAATTCATTTGCCGCACACAGTGTCCACGACATCCAAGTGATCCGTGCGGCCATTGCCGTCAACAAACCCCTTATGCATCAGCTCAACGCCAGAGGTGTGCTGCTCGGGAACATCGTCAACGCTGATCAGGCCGCGAACGGCGGTATCACGGTCTACTATCGATAAGGTCAAGGGCGACAGCGGAAGACTGTCGCCCGTCACGATGCTTTGCGGGTTGTATTTTCTCGCAGGATGATGCCTTTTCTCCGGAAACAGGAGAAGACAATGTCCGGCGTATCGAAGCCCGTCATCAACGTCGCTGATTTGAAGCTTGAGCACTGGAAGCAAGGGGATCTGTACGAAGGGACGGATGTCTCATTCGGCTCGCTTCTCGGCCTTGCAGGTCTCGGCATAAGCTACAACGAGGTCCCGCCCGGCAAATCCAGCTGTCCATTCCACAACCATCACGTGGAGGATGAGCTGTTTTTCGTCATCGAAGGCACCGGCGAATATCGTTTCGGTCCTGATCGCTATCCGATCCGGAAGGGTGACACGCTCGGCGCTCCAGCCGGGGGACAAGAGACCGCCCACCAGATCATCAACACTGGTTCGACGCCTCTGATCTACCTCGGCATTTCGACAATGGCGAAAACCGAGATTGTCGAATATCCCGATTCCGGAAAGTTTCTCGCCAAGACCAATCGCGACGAGGGACAAGCGAACCGCTTTCGCTTTATCGGCAGCGAGCATGGCAAGCTGGACTACTGGGACGGCGAGCCGGGTGCTTGACCTCCATCCGAGGGAACACTTCAAGATGACCAGCATTCCTACCATCGAGACGGCGCGACTGCTGCTACGTCCGCACACCGTTGACGATTTTTCTGACTATATGACGATGTGGAGCGACGAAGCGGTGGTGCGCTTCATCGGAGGTGTCCCCTCCACCCGCGAACAGGCCTGGGCACGCATGCTGCGTGTCGCCGGCATGTGGCATCACATAGGTTTCGGATTTCTGGCGATCGAGGAAAAGCAGTCAGGGCGTTTCATCGGGGAAGCAGGCTTCCTCGATATGAAACGGGATATGCACCCCGTTTCCACGGAAGGCACTCTGGAGACCGGTTGGGGACTGATGCCCTTCGCGCAAGGGCACGGCTACGCCAGCGAAGCGCTCACGGCGCTGATCGCCTGGGCGGAAGAGCGGTTCCCCTCCAAGCCAATGACCTGCATTATCGACCCGGGGAACGATCCCTCGCTGCGCCTGGCGCACAAGCTCGGCTTTCGCGAAGTCCAGCGATGCAACTATAATGGAGAGGTTATTCTGCTTTCGCGGTCGGGAACTCCGCCAGCCTAGCGGCATAGCGCGCCATGGTATCGACTTCGAAATTGACGAAGTCGCCTGCCTTGCGTTCGCCCCAGGTCGTGACCTCAAGCGTGTGACGGATCAGCAGGACGTCGAAATCGGTACCGTCCACCGCGTTGACGGTGAGCGACGTGCCATCCAGAGCGATGGAGCCCTTAGGTGCAACGAACTTGGCGAGATGCTCAGGCGCACGCAGGCGAAAGCGCGTCGCATCGCCCTCTTCCGTCACCGAGAGGATCTCGGCCTTGCCATCAACATGACCGGAAACGATGTGGCCGCCGAGTTCGTCGCCGATCTTCAGCGAGCGCTCGAGATTGATGCGGGTACCTTCCTTCCACGTCCCGATCGTCGTCAGGCGCAGAGCCTCTTCCCAAGCTTCGACCTCGAACCAGCGGCCGTTGCTGCCCTCGCCGGGCAGGCCGGTCACCGTCAGGCAGATACCGGAGTGCGAGATCGAGGCGCCCATGTCGATGGTCGCCGGATCATAGGCAGTGGCGACACGCAGCTTGATGCCTTCCTTCAATGGGGAAACAGATTCGATCTTGCCGACGTCGGTGACAATTCCGGTAAACATCAAAGCTCTCTTTCGTATTCGTCCAGGCGATCGTCGCCAAACATGAAGGTGCCCCTGTGCAGGAATCCCGATGGCATATCGGTCTTCTGGACCGGCGATTCAATACCGTCCTGCCCGATCACCGCAGGGCCTTGATAGAGGAGGATGCGGTCGATGTAACCGGCATCCAGGAAAAGCTTCGCCGTCCGCGCGCCGCCTTCGATGACAAGCGAAGAAATTCCGCGCGATGCTAGTGCAGGCAGCAGTTGGTCGGGCCGGTAGGGACTGCATTGGACCACTTCGACGCCAGCCTGATCCAAAGCGTCTCGTCGTGCGAGAAAGGCCTCGTCCTCGCTATTGTCGAAGCGGGGCGGTTCGGCCGCGACGACGATCAATGGCACCTGCTTGGCCGTAGCGACCAGCTTGCTGTCCAAGGGCAAAGAGAGATCTTCATCGAGCACGACACGAACCGGTGAGCGGGCCTCAAGTCCAGGCGTGCGAACGGTGAGCAAGGGATCATCGGCGATCGCAGTCCCGATCCCAACCAGAATCGCATCGGTTTCGGCGCGCAGCTTCTGCACCTCTACCCGTGCCGCAGGCCCGGTGATCGCAATCTGCCCCTCGCCCTTTTTTCCGATCATGCCGTCAGCGGAAACCGCAAGCTTGAGAGTCACATAGGGCCGGTTCTTCGTCTGCCGTGTGAGGTAAGCAGCAAGCGAACGCTTGCCTTCCTTTTCGAGAATTCCTGACTCGACCTCGATCCCCTCATCGCGCAGCATGGCAATGCCCCTGCCCGAGACACGCGGATCCGGATCGGTGACGCTTATCACCACACGACCAATGCCGTAGGCAATCAGCGCCTCCGCGCAGGGTGGTGTCTTGCCGTAATGCGAGCAGGGTTCGAGCGTGACATAGGCGGTGGCGCCGCGCGCCAGTTCGCCGGCTTCGGCCAGGGCCTGCGGTTCGGCATGGGGACGCCCGCCGACTGCCGTCACTGCACGGCCGACGATCTGACCGTCACGCACGATCACGCAGCCGACGGAAGGATTGGTAGATGTCTGGCCGAGATGCAGGAGACCCAGGCGGATCGCCTCTTCCATGAAACGCGCGTCGTCTTCCGAAGCGCTCATGAGCTAGTTGTCCAGGGGATCGCGGGCGATCTTGGCGTTGATCTCGGAAATGACTTTCTCGAAATCCTCGGCATGCGAAAAATCCCGATAGACAGAGGCATAGCGAACGAAGCCAACATCATCTAGGCTCTTCAATGCTTCCAACACCTGAAGGCCGATCTGCTCGGAGCTGATCTCGACTTCGCCGGAGCTTTCAAGCCGTCGAACGATGCCGGATACCGCACGTTCGATGCGGTCGCGGTCGACGGGACGCTTGCGCAGTGCGATCTCGAAAGATCGCACCAACTTGTCGCGGTCGAACGGTACCTTGCGGCCGGTCTTCTTCGACACCATCAGCTCGCGCAGCTGCACGCGCTCGAAGGTCGTGAAACGACCGCCGCAATCGGGACAAATACGCCTGCGGCGGATGGACGTATTGTCCTCCGCCGGGCGTGAATCCTTGACCTGTGTGTCTTCCGATCCGCAGAATGGGCAGCGCATGCGCTATCCTTAGCCCATGTAATCATACATTGGGAAGCGGTTGGTCAGCTCGACCACCTTGCCGCGAACGGCTGCTTCCACGGCTGCGTTCCCCTCGTCGGAGTTGGCGACCTTCAAGCCGTCGAGAACCTCAACGATGAGGTTGCCGATTTCCTTGAATTCCGCTTCCTTGAAGCCACGCGTCGTGCCGGCTGGCGCGCCGAGGCGCACACCCGAAGTTACGAATGGCTTCTCAGGGTCGAACGGGATGCCGTTCTTGTTGCAGGTGATGTAGGCGCGGCCGAGGGCTGCTTCGGCACGCTTGCCGGTCGCGTTCTTCTTGCGAAGATCGACGAGCATCAGGTGGTTGTCGGTGCCGCCGGAGACGACATCGAGGCCGCCGGCGATCAGGGTTTCCGCAAGCGCCTTGGCGTTCTTGACGACCTGCGCGGCGTAGTCCTTGAACTCCGGCTCCAGCGCTTCACCGAAGGCGACGGCCTTGGCGGCGATGATGTGCATCAGCGGACCACCCTGCAGACCGGGGAATACGGCCGAGTTGAACTTCTTCGCCAGATCTTCGTCGTTCGTCAGGATCACGCCACCGCGGGGACCACGCAGCGATTTGTGGGTCGTCGTCGTGGCAACGTGGCAGTGCGGGAACGGCGACGGATGCTGGCCACCGGCGACGAGACCGGCGATGTGCGCCATGTCGACCATCAGGTAGGCGCCGACCGAGTCAGCGATCTCGCGGAAGCGCTTCCAGTCCCAGATGCGGGAGTAAGCGGTGCCGCCGGCGATGATCAGCTTCGGCTTATGCTCTTCGGCCTTGCGGGCAACTTCGTCCATGTCGAGCAGGTTGTCGCCTTCGCGCACGCCATAGGACACGACGTTGAACCACTTGCCGGACATGTTGACCGGGGAACCGTGCGTCAGGTGACCGCCCGAGTTGAGGTCGAGGCCCATGAAGGTGTCGCCCGGCTGCAGCAGTGCAAGGAACACGGCCTGGTTCATCTGCGAACCGGAGTTCGGCTGAACGTTGGCGAAGTTGACACCGAAGAGCTTCTTGGCGCGTTCGATCGCCAGTTCTTCAGCGATATCGACGAACTGGCAGCCGCCATAGTAGCGCTTGCCCGGATAGCCTTCGGCATACTTGTTCGTCATGATGGAGCCCTGGGCTTCCAGCACCGCGCGGGAAACGATGTTTTCCGAGGCGATGAGTTCGATCTCGTGCCGCTGGCGGCCGAGTTCCTTGCCAATCGCGCTGAAGATTTCCGGATCGGTATCGGCAAGCGAGCGATTGAAGAAGGTCTGGGTGGAGGCATTGGTCATGAGCGGGCTCCTCAACTGGAATGCGCGAAGGTATTAGCGCCCCGCCCTTTCAAGGGCAATACGGAGAACGACATTTGCTAGGCAATCTACGCGCCGCGCGTTCTATGCCCGACAGGACAACAAAAAACCGCGCCAGAGAGGCGCGGTTTCTTCAAAATCAAACGCGATCCAATTGACTTATTGAACCGGCTGCTCCGTGGTTGCGGTCGTGTCGAGCGCAAGCTCGGCGTTGCCGTCGAGCTGATAGATATCGTCGCGGAACTGCACGACGCCATCCGGCATGCCCCAGGCGGAAATGTAGACGAAGTAAACCGGCACTTCTTCGGCGAGCTTGATCGGCGTGTTGACGCGGGTCGTGATGACCTGCTCCATCTGCTGACGCGACCACGGCGGGGTCTCGCGCAGCAGCCACGTCGTCAGATCGCGAACGTTCTGGACGCGAACACAGCCCGAGGACTCAAAGCGCATCAGCTTGTTGAAGAGACCCTGCTGCGGCGTGTCATGCATATACTCGCCGTTCTTGTTGTAGAAGTTGATCTTCGTGGACGCCATGGCGTTGATCTTGCCCGGGTCCTGACGGAACATGAAATTCGGAGCCTTCTCGGCATTCCAGTCCACCGTTTCCGGCGCCACCTCGTTGCCCTTTCCGTCGATCAGGCGAATGGCATTCTTCTCGAGATAGGTCGGGTCCTTGCGCATCAGCGGTACGATGTCTTTTTCGACGATCGAGCGCGGTGCCGTCCAATAAGGATTGAGGATAACTTCGTAGATCTTCGAGTTGACGAGATGCGTCGGACGGCTGAGACGGCCAACGACCGCAGCGTGGCGCGTCGCAACGCTGCCGTCTTCCACGGCCTCGACGTAGGCGGCCGGAATGTTAACCATCACGTGGCGGCGTCCGAGCTCTTCCGGGAAGGTCTGGATGCGGATGAGGTTGGTGTTCAGCTGCTGCAGACGAACATCGGCCGGAATGTTCATGGCCTTCAAGGTGAACTCGCCGATGACGCCGTCGGCCGGAAGGCCGTGGCGCGCCTGGAAGCGCTTGACGGCGCCGTCGACATAGGAATCAAACGCCGAAGACATGCCAGCCTCGCGCGGTAGGTCGCCTGTGATGGCAAGACGCTGGCGAAGGCTCTGGACGGCCGGGTCGGTCACGCCGATCTGCAAGCGCTGCTGGCTTGGGCTGACTTCGGGCCAACCGCCAGCCGAAGCGATCTGCTGATACTGGGCGATTGCCTGCTGGATGCTCGGCACCGACTGCGGCCCGAGAATCGGCGTGTTGGAAACGACAGCCGTTGCGGTGCGGGACGCAGCCTTCGCATCGAACTGATCGTCCCAATCGCCGCGTTGTGGAGCATTAATGAGCGAGTCGATCGCCGATTGCGCGAGTGCGGGGGCCGCCAATGCGCCCGCGCCAACCATTGCCGCAGACGTCAGAAACGCCCGACGAGAGAAAGCTTCAGTACCGATTTTCTTCGACATTCATCCCAACCACTAAATTGCCGCCGCTTGAGAGACCGGCAGCCTTCGCTATCCCTGCGAGAACGCAGATCTCTCTATCAACCCGTCGCTACGGCGCATCGCACAATCTCTCTGCCGGCGATCACATGATTGCGAGCAGGGAGCGCGAGGTTGTCAGACCTCAATTTGGGAAGCGCCCTTTGCCGTGTATTTCCGCTGACATGCTAATATGGCCAATTCGTGTCGCCCTGCACCACACTCAACCGTCGGTCGCGGGCGATGCGCAAAGAACCATATCCATCCACAGAAATGTGGCGGTTAATAGCGGCTAAAAAACGGCTTGAATACAGTCGATTATGCTTGCCTGCCATGCGTTGCAAAGATGTCACGACCTCGCAGACAAGGCGCGGATTACGCGCGTCCGGTCCGCCCACTGCCTGCAACAAATAGAGCTGACGTCGCGACCGCGTCGCGTGATTCCCGGGAAACCCCAAGCTCGTCGCGGAGGTCATTGTCCAAGTCGGCGACCGAGTACGCAGCCCGGCAGCTAGACGCTGCTAACGGCGAAAAGGCGCTACGGAATACCGTTGCGCCCTTTCGTGCCTTGGAGGTCCGATAAGCCAGCAGGGAAGTTGGCTTACGAGATTACAGGCGATAGAGGATCTGGTCGTTCCAGAAGCGGTCCAGACGGGTAAGCAGCTTGTTCATCTGCGTGAATTCGTCGGAGCCGATGCCGCCAACCTTGTCGATCGAGCCGACGTGACGTTCATAGAGCTTGGCGACGGTTTCAGCGATGTCCTGACCCGCTTCCGTCAGGCTGATGCGGACCGAGCGACGGTCGATGCGCGAGCGCTGATGGTTGATGAAGCCGAGATCGACAAGCTTCTTGACGTTGTAGGAAACGTTGGAACCCAGGTAGTAACCGCGGGAGCGAAGTTCGCCGGCGGTGAGCTCGGAGTTGCCGATGTTGAAGAGAAGAAGTGCCTGGACGGCATTGACGTCGCTGCGACCCTGGCGGTCGAACTCGTCCTTGATGACGTCGAGGAGACGGCGGTGAAGACGTTCAACAAGATGAAGGGATTCCATGTAAAGATCACGGATGCCTTGTTCCTGCTGGTCACGGAAGTTCGATACCGCCTGCGGCTTGATTTTCGTGTTCATGATGACTGCCTCACTGTTTTGTTTGGCGGTGTTGGTTTTCTTCCCGCCTTGAGACAGACCCTATCGAATACAAATAAAATTCTACTTAAACCGCAGGCTTAACAGTGCCTTACCGGAAACCCTAGATGTATCAGGGTAAATCAACGCTTACCTGCCGGCGCCGCTTGCGCTTTTCGTACCAGAGCGCAACACGGAATCCCAGGTAGACCAGGACGACCGCGGCATGCAGCAAAACGATCAGCCGGTTGGACCCGAAAACCTCCGGCATGAAGGCGTACATGATGATCTGTCCGCCTGCCGCGAGCACCCAGATAACCGGCCCCCAGGAGACGGCCAGCCATAGACCGAGAGAGGCGACGGGGAAGAGAACGGCGAGGCTGGTGCTTGCGACCTTCCACGGAAGGCTGAGCAGATCGAAGCGCCCTGCCCCGACCAGCGAATAGCCGACGAGCATCGCCCAATACTGCAATCCGAACCAGAAGCAGGAAACGGCGACAAGCCGCAGGAACAGGATGAAGAGAACGCTGGTCAGCGTCCGCTTAGGTATCGTCGGAGAATCAGCGTCCATGTCTCAAACAATAGGGTTGCCGTTGCGACTTCGCCAGCGCCTCCTCCATTGCGGCCAATCGTCCGGTTTGGATTTCGGCCACGCCATGATAATGAGCGCTTCGACAATTGGAATGGCAGAAAGCTGGAAACCACCATGCAGGACAAGACCCATCTCGTCGACGAGATTACCGGCCATCGGCGCATGCGCCGCAATCGCAAGGCCGATTGGACGCGGCGCCTCGTGCAGGAGAACCGCCTGACGGTCGACGACCTGATCTGGCCGGTTTTCGTCGTTCCCGGCACGGGCATCGTCGAAGCGATCCCGGCGATGCCCGGCGTCAACCGCATGAGCGTGGATAGGCTGGTCGAAGCCACCAAGGAAGCGGCCGATCTCGGCATCCCTGCGATCGCGACCTTCCCGAACATCGAAATGGAACTGCGCGACGAAACAGGCTCGAACAGTCTTGAAACCAACAATCTGATCAACCAAGCGACAATCGCAATCAAGAAGGCGGTGCCCAATATCGGTGTCATCACCGACGTCGCGCTTGACCCCTTCACGAGCCATGGCCACGACGGGATCCTGCGACAGGGCGAGATCGTCAACGACGAGACGGTCGATCAGGTTGCGCGCGCGGCCGTCATGCAGGCCGATGCCGGCTCTGACATCATTTCGCCGTCGGAGATGATGGACGGCAGAATCGGCGCCATCCGCCGCGCCCTTGACGCTGCCGGGCACCAGAATGTTGGTATTATGAGCTACGCCACCAAATTCGCCTCGGCATTCTATGGCCCCTACCGCGAGGCGATCTCCACCGGCGGTCTGCTCAAGGGTGACAAGAAGACTTACTACATTGATCCGGCAAACGGCACCGAAGCCATCCGCGACGCCGCGCTTGACGTGGAGGAAGGTGCCGACATGCTGATGGTCAAGCCGGGCCTGCCCTATCTCGACATCTGCTGGCGCATGAAGGAAGCCTTCGGTCTGCCGACCTTCGCCTATCAGGTTTCGGGGGAGTACACGCAGATCAAGGCGGCCGCGATGAACGGCTGGATCGACGGCGAGCGCGCCATGCTGGAAACCCTGCTCTCGTTCAAGCGTGCGGGCTGCGACGGCGTCCTCACCTACTTTGCAGTCGAGGTGGCAAGAATCCTAGCCAGGCGCTGATTGCGCGCCAATATTGCATTTGAGGGAAGCGATACCATATCAGCGGCATCGCTTTCTCGAAAGGAGACCGTAACGATGACGCTCACGCCCAATCCGCTCTATGCTGCACCGGACGACTGGCGCGCCTATAGCGGCACGCTGAGCCGTCGTGTCTTCGCATTCATCCTCGACTACGTGATCATTCTGCTGCTCTGCATACCGGCGGCGGTCATTCTTTTCTTCCTGTCGATCGTCACACTGGGGCTCGGATTCTTTCTCTACCCGGCGCTGTTCGTGATCGTTGCAGGCCTGTATTTCGGCTTTACGGTGGGCGGTTCCCAGCAGGCCTCATTCGGCATGCGCGCAATGGGCATTGCCATCATCCGCGTCGACGGGCAGCCGATGGACTTCCTGACGGCCATCGTTCACCTGGCGCTTTTCTGGATCCTGAACTCAGTCCTGACGCCGCTGATTCTGCTGGTTGGCCTGTTCACCGAACGCAGCCGGTTGATCCACGATTTTCTGGTTGGCACCGTCACGGTACGCACCGCCTGATCAGGCTCGCCACAAGCTAAAATAAACGCTGCTCCCGACCTTTGCCGGGAGCCTTTCGACGCCATATCCAAAAGTATGACGCGCGACATCGGGCAGGAGAACGGCCCCGCTGTTGACGTTTTTTATTCTTAAGTCATCCTGTCAGATAAGCAGCGAACCAAAGGAAATCTCCGCAACAGATGAATACGCAGACGACGCCATCACCGCAGTTCTACCTGACTGCTCCGGCTGCGTGCCCCTATCTGGCCAACGAGATGGAACGTAAGGTCTTCACGCATCTCGTCGGTCCCCGCGCAGCGGAGATGAACGATATCCTGACACAGGGCGGCTTTCGCCGGTCGCAGAACATCGCCTATCGTCCGGCCTGCGAGGCCTGCCGCGCCTGCATTTCCGTGCGCATCCTCGCACAGGAATTCCTGCCGACGAAGTCGATGAAGCGCGTGCTGGCAACGAACGCCGACATCATCTCCACGGAATTCCCTGCCCAACCTTCCAGCGAACAATATTCGCTGTTCCGACGCTATCTCGATTTTCGCCACCAGCAGGGCGGAATGTCCGACATGACGGTGCTCGACTATGCCATCATGGTCGAAGACACCCATGTGAACACCAAAATCATCGAGTATCGGCTTCGAAAGGAAGGGACGGGCCTGGAAGAGCGCCCGACCGGCGAGCTCTTGGCCGCCGCCCTGACCGATACCATGAGCGATGGCCTGTCCATGGTTTATTCCTACTTCAACCCTGACATGGATCGCCGCTCCCTTGGCACGTTCATGATCCTTGATCACATCAGGCGCACAAAGGCCTTGGGTCTTCCACACGTCTACCTTGGCTACTGGGTTCAAGGGTCGAGGAAAATGGACTACAAGACTCGCTTCCAGCCGCAGGAGCATCTGACTTCGCGCGGCTGGGAACGTTTCGATCCCTCCGTATTGCCCGAAAGCCCGCGCTACTAAATGCTCCTCCCCTCCCTTTCCGATCATCGGAAAGGCCTGCTGCTGACGGCAATCGGCGGCTTGGCTCTTTCCATGGACATTCCACTGGTGCGGCTTGCTCACGGCGACATGTGGTCGATCCTGGGCATGCGCAGCATCACGACGGTCGCCGCCGCGCTGCTGGTGATCTGTCTTATCAGATACGCCAAGGGAGCATGGCCCGTGCTCGTGCCCGGCAGGCACGGCCTTGCGACGGGACTGCTCTACGGCTGCTCGACGCTGACCTTCCTGCTTGCCGTCTTCAACACGGCGACGGCCAATGTGGTTTTTATCGTCGCGTTCAATCCGATGTTCGGCGCTCTCTTGTCATGGATTTTTCTCAAGGAACGTCCTACGGCATCCACGCTCGTCACCATGGCGGTCATGGTGTTCGGTGTTGGCCTGATCGTGCATGATGGATTGGCCGGCGGCCATCTCTTCGGCGATGCCATGGCACTTCTCAGCGCCTTTATCCTCGCATCGGCGATAACCATTGCCCGGGCGTCGCGTCGGGAAATGGGCTTCGTGCCCTTGCTTGCCGCCGCCCTGCCGGCGGCCCTCGGCTTTGCAAAGGCCCTGCCGGTCGGGCTAGCCATAGAGCATCCCGCCTGGATCATCCTCAACGGTACGCTTCTGATGCCGGTCGCCTTTTGGTGCCTAGCTACCGGACCACGCTATCTCTCCGCGCCCGAAGTCGGCATGTTCTATCTGCTCGAAACCATCCTGGCTCCGATCTGGATATGGCTGATCTTCGCGGAAGCCCCACCGACGATGACGCTCGTAGGCGGCACGATCCTGGTCTGCGCGATTATGCTGCACTCGCTTTGGATGGTTCGGCGGAAGCCTGCGCGACAATCTCTGGCACACTGACCACCTGCATCGCATCGAGTTCGCGCTCGAGCCCCTGCATGACGTGGACCCAGCCCTTCCGCGTCTCTTCTTCGAACTGGCCCCATTGGGCGCACATTTCGTGCGAGAGCGTCAACCGCGTGCCTTCGGCGAGCGGTTCGATGTCGATCTGTATTCGATCCGCATTGTGATCATGCTCGGCTGCCGAGAAGCAGAAGACCATCCGCCGCGGTCGGCGCAATTCGAGAAATACGCCGTAATGCACCGCATCGCCTGTCGGACGTCGGTCGATGACGAGAAAATGTCCGCCGACCTTTGGATCGATGTCGGCTCGGATAACGCGGCCTTCGTCGCTTGCGAAAAGGAAGCGTTTGGCGATCTGAGGGTTCAGCCATGCGTCGTAGACGGCGCAGGGCGAGGCATTGAATGTATGCGCAACGTTCAAAGTGATGGTATTGCAAGCACTCATCAACAATCCTCCGTGATCGGACATGGCACTCTCCAGGAGCACCACACTCGATCATTCCGTCCGCCTGCGGAATGACGTCTGTCCATGTTGTGATTACTGGCCAGAAGTAGAGGAGTTGCCCCGCTCGCCAAGAGCGAGGCGCAGAATTATTTTCGCTTAGCCGGCAAACTTACCGCTGCGCGGGAAGCCTTTCGGAACGGTCCGACCAGCGGTGGCACGATCGCCAAGCCATTCGGCAAGCTCGTCCTTGTTCTTCGTGAAGGTGCGGCCCGCGCTGTCTTCCCAGACGAGGCCGTCTGATATTGCGAAGCAGCGTACGTCGGAAATGCCGCCATCCTTGTAGCGCTGCAGGCGGACGCCCTTGCCGCGACCCATTTCCGGGACCTGCGACAGCGGGAAGACGAGCAGTTTGCGATTGTCGCCGACGACAGCGATATAGTCGCCACTGACGGGAACGATCAGCTTCGTCTCATCAGGCATGGAGACATTCATTATCTGCTTGCCCTTGCGGGTATTGGCGACCATGTCGGTCTCGGCAACAACGAAGCCGTTGCCCGCCGTCGAGACGATCATCTGCTTGCGGGCAGGATCGTGAACGAAGGCGGTCAGGACGTCCTGATCGTTGTCCATATCGATCATGATGCGCAGCGGTTCGCCATGACCTCGACCGCCGGGCAGCTTGTCGCCGCCAAGTGTGTAGGCCTTGCCACCGGTGGTGATGATCAGGATCTTGTCGGTCGTCTGCGCAGGGAAGGCAACCTTCAGCGCGTCGCCTTCCTTGAAGGTCAGGGTCGCGGTGTCGGAGATGTGCCCCTTCAGAGCGCGTATCCAGCCCTTTTCGGAGACGACGACGGTGATCGGCTCCTTCTCGATCATCGCCTGCTGGATAGCCTGCTCGTCGGCTTCCGGCGCGTCGGCGAACTGGGTGCGGCGACGACCGAGCTCGGTCGCCTTGGCGAACTTCTTCTTCACTTCGCCGATTTCCCAGGCGACGGTCTGCCACTGCTTTTCTTCCGATGCCAGCAGTGCCTCGATCTCGCCCTTCTCCTTGGTGAGTTCGTCGAACTCGGTGCGAATCTCGAACTCCTCGAGCTTGCGCAACGACCGCAGCCGCATGTTGAGGATCGCTTCGACCTGATTGTCGGTCAGGGACCAGCGCGCGATCATCACCGGCTTCGGCTCGTCCTCTTCGCGGATGATGCGAATGACCTCATCGATGTTGAGGTAGGCGATCAGCAAGCCGCCGAGGATTTCCAAGCGGCGGTCAATGGCCGCCAGGCGGAAGCGCGAGCGGCGCTGCAGCACTTCGCGGAGATGGTCGAGCCACTCCTTCAGGACCTCGTTCAACGCCATGACGCGCGGGATGCGGCCCATGGAGAGAACGTTCATGTTCAGCGGGAAGCGGCTTTCCAGTTCCGTCAGCTTGAACATCGATTCCATGAGGATCGTCGGATCGACCGTCCGGTTCTTCGGCACCAGCACGACGCGGACATCTTCGGCGGACTCGTCGCGAATGTCCTCGAGCAAGGGCAGCTTGCGCGCCAAGAGAAGTTCGGCGATCTTTTCGATCAGGCGGGACTTCTGTACCTGGAACGGGATTTCGGTGACGACGATCTGATAACCGCCGCGGCCAAGATCCTCGGTCTCCCACTTGGCGCGTGTACGGAAACCGCCACGGCCAGTCTTATAGGCCTCGATGATGCTTTCACGGCCATCGATGATGATGCCGCCGGTCGGGAAATCCGGACCGGGAATAAACTCGACCAGCTTCTCGACGGTAGCATCGGGATGCTTGATGAGATGGAGGGCCGCGTCGCAGAGTTCGTGGACATTGTGCGACGGAATGGACGTCGCCATGCCGACTGCAATGCCCGACGAGCCATTCGCCAGCAGGTTCGGAAAGGCGCCCGGCAGGACGACCGGTTCTTCGTCTTCCTCGTTGTAGGTCGGGCGGAAATCGACCGCGTCCTGATCGATACCCTCAAGCAAGAGGCCGGCCACATCCGTCATGCGCGCTTCGGTGTATCGATAGGCGGCAGCGCTGTCGCCGTCGATATTGCCGAAATTTCCCTGCCCGTCGACGACAGGGTAACGCTGTGAGAAATCCTGCGCGAGACGCACGAGCGCATCGTAGACAGACTGGTCGCCATGCGGATGGAACTTACCGATGACATCGCCGACGATACGAGCACATTTCTTGAACGCGGAATTGGGCCGAATGCCCATTTCGCTCATGGCGTGAATGATGCGGCGATGCACCGGCTTCAGGCCGTCGCGCACGTCAGGGAGCGCACGATGCATGATCGTCGATAGCGCATAGGCCAAGTAACGCTCTTCAAGCGCCGCCTTCAAATCGACCGGAAGGATACTGTCGTCGTCTCCGCCAGAGGGCGGCAAAATCTCTTGTCCCATATGTCCTGACTAGCCGAGATGGTTGTTTTGAGCAAGGAATCCGGGCATTCCGGCTGTGGATGAAGTCTTGGCGTACGAGAAAAGAATGACCCGAGACGCTTTGCCTGAATTTCGTCGTTGTTTCGTTTTCCCTTCAACACAAATTTAGAAATCCGCAAATATAAACCACGACCCAACCACAATAGACCGACGGCGAATTCTCGCTCGCCGCACAACGCCGCCACCAGAGGACCCAAATGACTTTTTACCGGACGACACGGCTGATGCTTTCGAGCGTCGCCTTTCTTTCTCTCGCCGGCTCGGCTTTCGCGCTCGACGGCCAGGATCTGCTGAAGAAGATCAACGCAGCCTATAGCCAGCAGGGCGGTACGATCGTTGCCGACGGCGTCGATGTCAACGGAACCACCGTGACGCTGAAGAAGGCAAGCTTCAAACCAAACAGCGGCGAAGCGGTGTCCATCGGCGACATCACCATGACCGGCGTAGAAGCAGACGAGGATGGCAGCTACTATGTCGAGGAAGCATCCTTCCCGAACGTCAGCGCCACGAGTGAAGGCTCCACCTTCACGGCATCCGACCTGACCCTGAGCGGCATTTCGATCCCCGCGGATCCGAAGGGCGAAGGGCTCGACGCAATGCTCCTCTACGAAAATGCCCACAGCGGCCCCGTGAAGGTTGTCCAGAATGGAGAGGAATTGTTCTCTCTCGCCGAAAGCGACCTCAATCTGACGCTTCGCGAAGATGACTCCGGCTTCGATTTCGATGGTGCCTTCAAGGGCTTGAAGGCCGATATCAGCAAGGCAAGCGACGCACAGAGCAAGGAAGCAATCGAGAAGCTTGCCCTCCAGCATATCCAGGGCGACATCACGATGAAGGGCGCCTGGGACCTGACGCCCGGCACGATCGACGTTTCCGAGTTCGCCTTCGACTTCAACAACGTCGGCAAGCTGAACCTGGCCTTCAAGATCTCCGGCTATACGATGCCCTTCGTGAAGTCTCTGCAGGAAGCCGCCAAGCAGGCCGAAGCGAACCAGAACAAGGAAGAGGCGCAGCAGGCCCTCGGTCTCTCGATGCTCGGGCTAATGCAGCAGCTGTCGTTCGAGAGCGCCCGGATCCGCTTCGACGACGCTTCCATCACCAAGCGTGCGCTCGACTACGCCGGTGGCCAGCAGAACATTTCCGGCCAGCAGATGGCGGACTCGCTGAAGGCAATGACGCCGATCATGCTGGCACAGCTCAACATTCCGGAGCTGCAGAACGCCATATCGGCAGCCGTCAACACCTTCCTCGACAACCCGAAGAGCCTGACGCTTGCCGCCGCACCGGCGAAGCCCGTTCCGTTCCCGATGATCATGGGCGCTGCCATGGGCGCACCGAACACGCTGCCGCAGGTGCTTGGGGTCAAGGTTTCGGCGAACGACTGATGCGCCGAGCTCGAGTTTTTGAAACCCGGCGTGCAGTTGCCCGCCGGGTTTCTTTGTTTTTGCAAGGTGGTCGCTGCCGGTTAGGCGGCGTAGCGGCGTAGCTCGTTCATAGCGTGCCCGACCATCTCCAGCAGTTCTGCAGTCGTGGCACCGTCACGCGCCTGTACCGACATGCCCTGGACGATCGCACCGAGGAAGCGCGCAAGCGATCCGGCGTTCGCATCCTGCCTGATATCCCCTTCCTTCATGCCGCGCTCGATGCGAGCGGTGAACAGGCCAAGCGTCTGCAATCGCAACGACGAGACGTGGTGCGCAATGTCCCCGCTCTCGGAAGCACAGTTCAGAACTGCAGTGGAGATCATGCACCCCTTGGGATGTTCCGGGGCGGTGAATAGGGCAGCCGATGTCTCGAGGAAGCGCCTGAACGTCGACACCGTATCGATCTTTTCTTCAAACGGATTGCCGGGATTCGGCCGCGGCATGCGCCGGTACTGATTCAACGCCTCGCGATAGAGTTCCGCCTTCGAGCGGAACGCCGCATAGAGGCTTTGCGGGGTGATCCCCATCGAGGCGGTCAGATCGGCAATCGAGCTGCCGTCATAGCCGTGCTCCCAGAAGACGTCGCGCGCGGCCGAAAGAACCGTTTCGCGATCGAAGGCCGGCGGGCGGCCGCGCTTTCTTTGTCCGCTATCTTGTGTGCCGTCATTATTTTTCACAATGGTCACTCTAGAAATATTTCTCGATCCGGTTTATTCAGGAACGGTCATTGTGATTATAGGAGGTTCGATCCGATGAGTCTTCCCCTTGAACCCCAGGATGCACAGCAGACAGTCGGCTTCGCGAACGCGCTCGATGCGGTGATCGACCGCACCATCGCCGTAAAGCGCCTCGTCGGTGCGGTGGTCCTGATCGCCCAAGACGGTGATATCGTCTATAGCCGCACCGCCGGCCTGGCCGACCGCGAAAGGGGACAGGCCATGGCCGAGGACACGATCTTCCGGCTCGCCTCGATCACCAAGCCGATCGTCACGATCGCCGCCATGCGGCTTGTCGAGGAAGGCCGCATCGGCCTCGACGACCCAGTGACGAAATGGCTGCCGGATTTCCGCCCGCGTCTTGCCGACGGCACGGAATCGGTCATTGTCATCCAGCATCTGCTCACCCATACATCCGGCCTCAGCTATGGCTTCACCGAGGAAGACGGCCCCTATGCCCGGGCCGGCATTTCCGACGGCCTCGATCAGCCCGGCCTGCCGATTGGCGAAAACCTGAAGCGGCTTGCGAGCGCCCCTCTTCTCTTCGCGCCCGGTTCGAACTGGCAATATTCGCTCGCCATCGATGTCATCGGCGGCGTCATCGAGAAAGAGACCGGCAGTTCGCTCGGCGAGGCGGTGGCAAGACTGGTGACCGAGCCACTCGGCCTGGCTGACACCGCCTTTGCGGTGCGCGACCGGGATCGGCTGGCCGCCGCCTATATGAGTGCCTCGCCGCAGCCGGAGCGGATGGGCAAGGAAGCGTCCGTGCGGGCGCTGACCGGTTTCGTGCGTTTCGCGCCGGACCGCATCTTCGATCCGAACTCCTATCATTCCGGCGGCGCCGGCATGGCGGGAACGGCAGGCGAGGTGTTGGCGGTTCTGGAGACGATCCGCAAGGGTGGCGCGCCGCTTCTCTCGTCCGAGACGGTCAAGACCATGATGGCGGATCAGGCGAACGGCGTGCGCCAGCCTCTCGATCCGGGCGTCGGCTTCGGCTTCGGCTGGGCGGTGGTGACCGATCCGGTCGCCGCACAGGTGCCGTGGTCGAAGGGGACGATCCGCTGGGGCGGCGCCTACGGCCACAGCTGGTTTGTCGATCCCACAAAGAACCTGAGTGTCGTGGCGCTGACGAATACGGCACTGGAGGGGATGTGGGGGCAGTTTACGGTGGATCTGCGCGACGCGATCTACACAGCGCTCTGAAGCCAGAAACAAAAGAAGCCCGACGCGCGCCGGGCTTCTTTTCAATCATGTACTCTGCCTCAGTCCTTCTTGACCGGCGGGATCGGGCGGATCGCAAGTTCGCGCAGCTGCGTCGGCGTTGCCGGGGTCGGCGCGCCCATCAGAAGGTCCTGCGCCTGCTGGTTCATCGGGAACAGCGAGATCTCGCGCAGGTTCTTGGCGCCGACGAGCAGCATGACGATGCGATCGATGCCGAATGCGGCACCACCGTGCGGAGGCGCACCGTACTGGAAGGCGCGGTAGAGGCCGCCGAAACGATCTTCCACGTCCTGCTGGCTGAGGCCGATCTTTTCGAAGGCGGCGACCATAGTTTCCGGCGACTGGTTACGGATCGAGCCCGAAGCGATTTCGAAGCCGTTGCAGACCGCGTCGTACTGATAGGCCTTGATGCCAAGCGGATCCTGGTTCATCAGCGCGTCGAGGCCGCCCTGCGGCATCGAGAACGGGTTGTGGGCGAAGTCGATCTTCTTTTCTTCCTCGTTGTATTCGAAGAACGGGAAGTCGACGATCCAGCACAGCTCGAAGCGGTCGCGGTCGATGAGGTTCAGCTCGTCGGCGGCGCGGGTACGGGCTTCGCCTGCAAACTTGTAGAACTTGGACGGCTCGCCGGCGACGAAGAAGCAGGCGTCGCCCGCATCAAGGCCAAGCTGCGTGCGGATCGCTTCGGTGCGTTCCTCGCCGATGTTCTTGGCGAGCGGGCCGGAGCCGCCGATCTTACCGTCTTCTTCCTTCCAGAAGATGTAGCCAAGGCCGGGCTGGCCCTGGCTCTGCGCCCAGGCGTTCATGCGGTCGCAGAATGCGCGCGAGCCGCCGGTCTTTGCCGGGATCGCCCAGATCTCGACCTTCGGGTTCGAGGCGATCATGCCCGCGAAGACCTTGAAGCCAGAGCCGGCGAAGTGATCGGTGACGGCTTCCATGACGATCGGGTTGCGCAGATCCGGCTTGTCGGAACCGTACTTGCGGATCGCTTCGTCGTAAGGAATACGCGGCCATTCCTTGGTGACTGGCTTGCCTTCGGCAAATTCCTCGAAGATCGAGGTCATCATCGGACCCATGGTGTTCCAGATGTCTTCCTGCTCGACGAAGCTCATTTCGAGGTCGAGCTGGTAGAACTCGCCCGGCAGGCGGTCGGCGCGCGGGTCTTCGTCACGGAAGCACGGCGCGATCTGGAAGTAGCGGTCGAAGCCGGCAACCATCAGCAGCTGCTTGTACTGCTGCGGCGCCTGCGGCAGGGCATAGAAGGTGCCGGGATGAATGCGTGATGGCACCAAGAAGTCGCGCGCACCTTCCGGCGAGGAGGCCGTCAGGATCGGCGTCGTGTATTCGGTGAAGCCGATATTGCCCATCTCGCGACGCATGGCAGAGATCACCTGCGTGCGCTTGACGATGTTCTTGTGCAGCGTTTCGCGGCGCAGGTCGAGGAAACGGTACTTCAGGCGCACGTCTTCGGGATAATCAGGCTCGCCGAAAACGGGCAGCGGCAGTTCCTTGGCGGCGGAGAGAACTTCGATCTCCTGCGCATAGAGTTCGATCTCACCGGTTGCCATGTTCTTGTTGACGGTGTCTTCGGTGCGCGCCTTCACGAGACCGTCGATGCGGATGACCCACTCGCCACGAACCAGTTCAGCCTGCCTGAAGGCCGGAGAGTCCGGATCGGCGACGACCTGTGTAATGCCGTAGTGGTCGCGAAGATCGATGAAGAGAACGCCGCCATGGTCGCGAACACGATGGACCCAGCCGGAAATCCGGACGTTCGCGCCGACATCCGACTTGCGGAGGGCTGCACATGTGTGGCTGCGATAGCGATGCATAATCTCAATTCCCGGTATTTGGCTTAAGACGGCAGCAAGGGGCTCTGATGGCTCTCCCGTACCGACAAGAAAATCGGGCGGAAAAGCGCATGGACGGTCTGATTTGTCAAGGGTTGGCGCACCGAGCCTGCGCTTTGCGAGCGGTTATAGCGTGGTGCAACCCCGTGCTGGTGAACAGCCGTGCGGCAGTTTAGCAGCCTCGCACCATATTGCTGAAACTCTCGGTCAACTTTAAAGAGGAGCGATATCGTTCGTGTGGAGCCTCGAAATGCCTCTTCTCACTCGCCGCAATCTGCTGAAAACGTCTGCAGTCGCAGGTGCCTACGGCGTAGGGATCGGGATCGCGGGCAAGTTCGGGCTGGCGGAGGCTGCACCCGCGCCGCAGGTGCTGAAGGCCGTGAGGACGACCGCTGGTATCACCGACGCAGGCATCACGAAGGACATCCTGACCTGGGGCGATGGCGGCATGCCGCCCATCTTGCGAATGACGAAGGGGAAGCCTTTTGCTGCCAGGCTCACGAATACGCTCGACGAGCCGACTACGATCCACTGGCACGGTCTGAGAATCGCCAACAAGATGGACGGGGTGCCCTTCCTGACACAGCCCTACGTCTATACCGGCGACAGCTTCGACTACGCCTTCACCCCGCCGGATGCCGGCACCTTCTGGTACCACCCGCATTGCAACACGCTGACGCAAATGGGTCACGGCATGACAGGCCTTCTCGTGGTGGAGGATCCTGACGACCCCAAATTCGACGCAGAGGTATTGCTCAACTTGCGCGACTGGCGCCTCGGCGGCGATGGCCAGTTCATTGCGGCTTTCCGCCCGCGCGACGCGGCAAAGAGCGGCACCTACGGCACTGTCAGGACAGCCAATTGGCGTCAGGAGCCCCAGTATGATGCGCCCGCCGGCGGCCTCGTTCGGCTGCGGATCGCCGCGACCGACGTCACCCGCATCTTTTCGTTGAGGATGCAAGGGGCCGAGGCGACGATCATCGCGATCGACGGCAATCCGGTGCCAAAACGTTTCTCGCTCGATCTGCTGCTGATCGGCCCCGGCCAGCGTCTCGATCTCGCCGTGCGGATGCCGGATAGCGAAGGCGCCATTGCCGCGCTTGAAGACATCCGCGGTACAACACCGAAGACGATCGCCAAGCTTCGAGCCGTCGGAACATCGCTGAAGCGCAATGTCGGCGATCTCGCCGCGCTCGGCGAGAACCCTGTGGCCAAAGCCGACCTGTCTTCCGCAGAGAAGATCCCGCTCGTCCTCAGCGCCACGGCAGAAAGCGGAGCGGCCGACAGCATCTGTGGCACGCTGGGCTACAACTTCTGGGCCATCAACAAAGTGCCGTGGCCGGGTGACGGGCCAGACCCGACTGCGCCCCTGGCAGAACTGAAACTTGGCAAAAGCTACATCCTGCAGCTCGAAAACGTGACGCCGCACACGCACCCCATCCACCTGCACGGCATGAGTTTTACGGTTCTGTCGTCATCGACGCGGGATGTCACGCCCCTTGTCAGCGACACTTATCTCGTCCAGCCTGACGAAAAGGTGCAGCTCGCCTTCGTGGCCGACAATCTCGGCGACTGGGTGCTGCATTGCCACATCATCGAACATCAAAAGACCGGTATGACCAGTTATGTTAGAGTTGTTTGATAGGTCTTTGCGGGTTCTAGTTGACATATCCGGCCGAAAGGAGAAGGAAGGTTCAACTATGTCTATCCTGCGAATGAATTGAGATGATCGAAACTACCGCCGATTTGGAGGCGGCCTGCAAAGAGCTGGCCAAGTCAGAATTCATTACCATCGACACCGAGTTTCTCCGAGAGACGACGTTCTGGCCGGAACTCTGCCTGATCCAGATGGCAAGCCCGACGACCGAGGTGCTGGTCGACCCGCTCGCCAAGGGTCTCGACCTCCGACCGTTCTTCGAGTTGATGGCCAATCCGGCCGTCCTAAAGGTCTTCCATGCCGCGCGCCAGGATATCGAAATCATCTACAACCGCGGCGGACTGATCCCGCATCCGATCTTCGATACGCAGGTTGCCGCGATGGTATGTGGCTTCGGCGACTCGGTCTCCTATGATCAGCTGGTCAGCCGCACCAAGGGCGTTCAGATCGACAAGTCTTCGCGCTTCACCGACTGGAGCCGCCGGCCGCTTTCTGAAAAGCAGCTGGACTATGCGCTTGCCGACGTGACGCATCTGCGCGACGTCTACCGCTATCTCAAAGCCGAGCTGGAACGCGAAGGCCGCTCCTCCTGGCTGCGGGAGGAGATGGATATCCTTGAGGCCCGCGAGACCTATGACATGCATCCTGATGATGCGTGGCAGCGCCTGAAAATGCGCCTGCGCAAGCCGCAGGAGCTTGCCATCCTGAAATATGTCGCCGCCTGGCGCGAGCGCGAGGCCCGCTCCCGCAACGTGCCGCGCTCACGCGTATTGAAGGATGACGCGATTTACGAGATCGCCCAGCAGCAGCCGAAGGACGCCGAAGGGCTCGGTCGCTTGCGAACGATCCCCAAGGGTTGGGAGCGATCGGCTGCCGGCGTAGCTGTCATCGACGCCGTCAATGCGGCCCTTGCCTTGCCAAAGGCCGACATGCCGCACGCCCCGCGGCAGACGCAGCAGCCGGAAGGTGCTGCCGCTGCCGCCGAACTTCTGAAGGTCCTTTTGAAGCTGATCTCGGAAAAACATGGCGTCGCGCCGAAGGTCATTGCCAACAGCGAGGATCTCGACAGGATCGCAGCGGAAGGCGAAATGGCAGAAGTCGCGGCGCTGCACGGCTGGCGCCGGGAGCTTTTCGGCGAGCCGGCGCTGCAGCTTATCCAGGGCCAGGTCGCTCTTCGCTTCGTCGGCAAGAAAGTGGAGACGGTGGCGCTCTAAGCGCCATCAAGCGGACTTTTTTCGCGCATAGTCATCGCCAGATCGATTTGATCCAAGAACGCCGGCTTGGCGCGCCTTTCGGAAGCGCAGTAGTGTTCCTATATGGCTTGAGCACCGCCGGCGAAGCGACCGCGAAAAGGACGACATGAGGGAAATATCTCCAGTTCAGAACTGGTTGTTGATCGCGCTTGTTATCGCTGCGAGCGGCGTTCTCTACGACATGCGCTTCTATGGCGGCCATCCCTTCGTGGGCGCAACCTTTGCGCTGTTCATCGGCATGCCGATCATGGCCTTTGAGCGCAAGGTGATCCTGCGTGGTCTTTACCGGCGCATGCAGGCGTTGCCGACGGTAACGTTCTTCCTCGCCAAGATCTTCGCCTACGAAATCCTGATGAGCATCGGGTTCGCGATCGCCGGCCTCTCCATGTGGTGGCTCGGCGTCTTTAGTCCGGCATCTTGGGTCAATGCCGTTGTCCTGCCTTTCGATGCCTTCCTCTATGCACTTGCGGTGTGTGCGCTTATCATCTTCGTGCTGCGCATCCGCGAATTGCTGGGCCGAGACATCTTCACGAGCATGCTTTTCAGCCGCTACAGGAAGCCAATCAGTGAGGAGCGGGTTTTCCTGTTCATCGACCTGGTGGATTCGACGTCCTTCGCCGAGAAGCATGGCGATCTCCGCGCGCAACAGATGCTGAGCTCGCTGTTTGCCACCTTTGCGGAGCCGGTGAGAAAGTACAGGGGCACCATCGACGACTACGTGGGCGACGCCGCCATCATCAGCTGGCCATTGGAGCGCGGGATCAAGTTCGCGCGATGCGTGAACTGCATCTTCGACATCATCGGATCGATAGAGGCGGATGCCGAGAACTGGCTGAAGACATACGGCCAAGTCCCTCGCCTGCGCGCCGCTCTCCACGGCGGTACGGTGATCACCGCCGAAATCGGGGTCGACCACCATAAGATCACCTATTTCGGCGACACCGTAAACACCGCCTCCCGACTTGAATCGCTCTCCAAGACGCTGAACCGATCAGTCCTGATCTCGAGCGACCTTGCCCAGCGGATCAAGATGCCGGAGACCGTCTCGGTCGAGGACCTTGGAAGCCACGCCGTCAAGGGCCGGGGCCAGAGCCTCGGTGTCATCGCGCTCGCCAAAGCGGACAACCACAAGACGTCACCAAAGCTTCATGCAAGCGTCAACGCCCCGACATGAAAGCCTTGCTATTCGAGACCCGCATTCCAATCCCTGGGGGTTTCGATGAAAAATACTCTTCTTGCTTCTGTTTCATTTCTTTTTTTGATCGCCGGTTCAGCCGCCGCTGACCAGCAGGAATTTCCGGCAAAGCTTGCAAGCCAGGCCATCCTACCCGCCAACACGCTCGTGGCGGCTCCCGCCGATGCGCCAGAGTTCCTCAAGCATTCCGGCAAATTCACCACTGCTGACCGCAAGCGCACCGAAGCGCTCAACAGCGTTCCCGGCAAGGACGGCGCACGCGTCACCGATCTGAAACTGCCCTTCGATGGGCAGCCGATCCAGGGCTTCTCCGGCATCAAGAGCATGCCGGACGGCACGTTCTGGACGCTCTCGGATAACGGCTTCGGCGCCAAGGCCAACTCCAGCGACGCGATGCTCTCCCTGCATCAGGTCAAGTTCGACTGGCAGGCCGGCAAGGTCGATGTCGTCAAGAACCTCTTCCTCTCCGATCCGGACAAGAAGGCACCCTTCCCGATCGTGCTCGAAGGCGCCGAAAACCGCTATCTTACGGGTGCGGACTTCGACATCGAATCCGTGCAGCCCGTCGCAGACGGCTTCTGGATCGGCGAAGAATTCGGACCGTACCTTCTCAAGTTCGACACCGAAGGCCGCCTGACCGACGTTACTGCGACCACGGTCGATGGTAAGCCGGTCATGTCGCCCGACAATCCGGTGCTTTCCATCCAGGCAAACCCGACCGCGAAGACGCCGATCTTCAACCTGAAGCGCTCGGGCGGCTTTGAAGGTCTTGCTATGTCCAAGGACGGCAGCAAGCTCTATGGCCTGCTGGAAGGCGCGCTTTATCAGGACGACGGCAAGATGGAATCGGTTGACGGCCACACCGCCATCCGCGTCATCGAATTTGACACTGCTTCCAAAAGCTGGACCGGTCGTACGTGGTTCTACCCCTTCGAAGACAAGGGCGTTTCGATCGGCGACTTCAACATGCTCGATGGCTCGACCGCACTCGTGATCGAGCGCGACAACGGCGCCGGCACCAAGGACAAAGCCTGCGCCGATTCCAAGCAGCCGAAGCCGGATTGCTTTGAAGCCCCAGCCGAACTCAAGCGCATCTACAAGATCGAATTCAACGACGCCAACGTCGGCAAGGCTGTTCGCAAGATCGGCTACATCGACCTCCTGAACATCAAGGACCCCGACAACAAGAAGAAAGCTGGCAGCAAGGATGGCGTCTACGACATGCCGTTCGTGACGATTGAGAACGTCGATCGCGTCGATGCCACGCACATAATCGTCGGCAACGACAACAACCTGCCCTTCTCGGCCGGCCGCGCCGTCGATAAGGCCGACAACAACGAGTTCAGCCTGCTTGAAGTCGGCGAACTTCTGAACGCGAAGTAAGTCTCGGGCTTCGCCAAGAAGCCCCGCTCGGAAGAGCGGGGCTTCTTTGACTGGAATGCTCGATCTACGGACGTTCGAAAGTTCGGCTCAGCGCTCGGTCGCGCCCTTTCCGGCAATAATGTGATCGCGAAACTTCACAATGCGTGACGTGCGCGTAACGGACGTCTTCGCCCCGTTGAGATTGATCACGTAACTCTTCTGTCGCCCGGGCGTCAATTCGTGAAAGGCTTCTGCAAGTTCAGGGTCGGAGTCCAATGCCTCGACCAACTCGTCAGGCAATTCGAGTTCGCTTTCTTCCTTTGGCGGTTTAATGCCTGCCTCTGCATATCCCATCGCCTCCTTAAGGTAGGACAGGATGACAGGTTCCATCTTTGCCACTAGGGCGTTGTCCACAAAGCGGATCATGTCGGGATGCCGGGTATTCGGCCCCTGCTTCTCGAGAACGCCTTCGGAATCCTTCATGAGCGCTGCGTTGAAGAACGTGGCGCGAAAGTCGCTGCGAAAGGCACCGAGAATCACGATATTGCGGCCTTCGTGCATGTAGCAGGGATGCGCCCATTTCACCGTCTCGACGAGCCCGACCTCGAGGCAAATTCGGCGAAGGTCGTTCAGGCCGTCGATCCATTGCCGCGTCGAACAGTCCGGAGTCGCAAAGCGCTCGCAGCGTCCGCATCCCTTCGTGAAGAAGTCCTCGATATCTGTGATCATGTCTCTGCCCGCATTTCGTTTGTGTCATTGGCCAGTTGAAGCATGTCAAACAGATACGTCAACCTCGCCGATAGCCGCCGGACTGCGCTACGCTGCATGCATCGGCAATATTGGCGGGCCAGGCATCGGGGCATGCGGTCTCCCGCTATCCGCAGCGCCAGCCTTCGGATCACCGGACGTCGATGGGCCATCCGTTGGTCGGCTTTCGCGGAACGTCAGTTCCGCGCCGAGTGCTATTCGAAGCGGAAAGCCAGACGCTTGTCCGCCAGCTTGGCAAGCTGCTGCAGCCGGCCATCGAGACGCTCACCTGCAAAGTCGTGATATTCCGCCGGCACTACGAACTCCAGGTCGAGATCGGGTTTGGACGATTTCTGGAAGGTGAGATTGCGCACGACGCCGGGCATCGATGCCGAAAAGAGATAGACGACACGCAGCAGGCCGCCGAGGAGCTTGGCGCGCTCGATAAATCGCGGCGTTGCGATCGTACCAAGAGGCCCCGTGGCGCCGTCGTCATAAGGCCCTTCGAACCTGTAGTAGTTCGTCAGCGCAATGAAGGCGCGGCCAGGATGGCTGATGCCGACAAAGGATGAGTGAGCGATAATGTTCAGCGCCTGCAGGCCGCGGTAATCGGGATGCGCGCGCCAGCTGATGTCGGCAAGCAGACACGCAGCCTGGCGATAGCGCGCCTCCTCTTCCGTCTCCGTGATGCCGAAATAGGGCATCATGCGGCCTGTCCAGTCCGCCAGCTCCCTGGCGTGTTCCGGCGAACGGGCGCGCAGAATGGCGAGTTCGCCAGCGGCCGCCAGCAGTGGATCGCTGCGGCGCTCGCTCTCGGAGAGCAATGAATAGAGGTAGCCTTCGCGCACGCCCTGCCCCGAGAACGAGATGACAGAGGGTTTCATCGCGCTCAGGACTTCCTTCATGGCAACCGCGCCGAAGGGAAGCAGCGCACGGCGATGCTTCGAAACGGCCATCCACGCAGGATCCTTCGAGTCCTTGGCAATCTCCACCTGATCGAGGAATTGCATCATCGCATCGAACGGAACCTCATAACCCTGCATCATGTGCAGCGGATATTCCGTCATTTCCATGTGCAGCTTCGCGATGTTTCGCCAGGTACCGCCAACGGCATAGAAAGTGCGCCCAGCCCCCTTCGCCAGCAGCTTCGAACTTGTTTTCACATGCTTGCGAGCAAACGTCCTGGCCTTCTCCATCGAGCCGCCGGCATATTCGGACAGACGAAGCCCACCGAGCGGCAAGGTAACCCCCTTGCCGACTTCCTTGCCCTTGATGTCAATCAATTCCAACGAACCGCCGCCGAGGTCACCGGCAATACCGTCTGGCGCATAGAAGCCGCTGACAATGCCGAGGGCGGAGAATTTCGCCTCTTCCTCGCCGGAGAGAACGCGGACCTTGCGCTGAAGAATGGTCTCGGCCTGATGGATGAAGTCGGGGCCGTTCGATGCTTCGCGGGCAGCCGCGGTCGCGAGAACGTACATGGTGGCAGCGCGCGCCTGATCGGACAAAGCCTTGAACCGGTGCAAAGCCGCCAGAGCGCGCTCGACGCTTGCCTCGTCCATCTTTCCGGTCAGCGCGATGCCCCGTCCGAGGCCGCACAACACCTTTTCGTTGAAAAGGATCGTCGGCGATCGGGACATGCCTTCATAGATGACCACACGGATCGAGTTCGACCCGATGTCGACGACGGAGACCGGGGCAATACCGGGAAGGCGCCCCTGGGCTTCTGATTCAACCATGCAGGTCCAATATTACTTGTTGTTTCGGCCAGAAAGCAGACCGGCGATCAGCTTGGGTGCACTGGATTTCAAGGCTTCGCCACGGCCGGACAGGCTGGGGTTGGTCATGAAATACTGCTGCGCATTGAACGGCTCTTCGCCCTTGCGCACTTCCATGCGCCTTGACGTTCCGTCGGGCAATATCTCGTAGCTTTGCTGGTTGTCAATGATATTGCCGAGCATAATCTGTGACAGGACCTGCTCGTGAACCGTCGGATTCTTCAAGGGTACCAGCGTTTCGACCCGGCGATCGAGGTTACGCGGCATCATGTCGGCCGAGCCGATATAGACCAGCGCCTTGTCCGACGGCAGCCCGTGACCATTGCCGAAGCAGAAGATGCGGCTATGCTCCAGGAAACGGCCTACGATCGATTTCACGCGGATATTTTCAGAGAGACCGGCAACTTGTGGACGCAGGCAGCAGATGCCGCGGATCACGAGATCGATCTCAACGCCGGCGCGGCTTGCCGTGTAGAGCGCGTCGATGATCTCCGGGTCGACAAGCGAATTCATCTTCATCCAGATCGCCGCCGGCGCACCACCCTTGGCGTGTTTGATCTCCTCGTCGATGTGACGAAGGATTCGGGTGCGTAGCGTGTAAGGCGAGACCGCAAGCTTCATGCTTTCTTCCGGTTCGCCATAGCCGGTAATGAAGTTGAAGATGTTCGCCATGTCGTGGGCGACCACCGGATTGCACGTGAAGAACGACAGGTCGGTATAGATCTTCGCGGTGACCGGATGATAGTTACCGGTGCCGAGATGGCAGTAGCTGCGCAGCTTGCCCTCTTCCCGCCGGACGATCAGCGACATCTTGGCGTGGGTCTTGAGCTCGATGAAACCGAAAACGACCTGTACGCCGGCGCGCTCCAGATCGCGGGCCCAGCGAATATTTGCCTCTTCGTCGAACCGTGCCTTCAGCTCCACCAGAGCGGTGACAGACTTCCCGGATTCGGCCGCGTCGATCAGCGCACGCACAATCGGGCTGTCGTTCGACGTGCGGTAGAGCGTCTGCTTTATCGCCAGGACGTCAGGATCGCGCGCAGCCTGGAGCAGGAACTGGACCACCACGTCGAAAGACTCGTAGGGATGGTGAACCACCATGTCCTTTTCACGGATGGCAGCGAAGCAGTCGCCGGCGTGCTCGCGGACGCGTTCGGGAAATCGCGCATTGTAGGGGGGAAATCGAAGGTCGTCGCGCGGTGCCTTGGTGATCTCGGAGAGAGTGTTCAACGCAAGGAGGCCCGGCAAAACCGCGACGCGATTGTCGGGAACGTTCAGCGCCTGCACGACGAACTGGCGCAACGACGCCGGCATTTCGGAATCGGTCTCGATGCGGATCACCGATCCACGGCGGCGGCGCTTCAGCGCGGTTTCGAAGAAGCGCACGAGGTCTTCGGCCTCTTCCTCGACTTCGATATCGCTGTCGCGGATGATCCGGAACGTACCCGAGCCCTGCACTTCGTAGCCAGGATAGAGCCGGTGAATGAAGACGTTCGTCACGTCCTCAAGCGTGACGTAGCGGATCGTATTGCGATCATCCGGCAGGCGAACGAAGCGGTCGAGAGCCGGAGGCAGGCGCAGCAGCGCTGTCATCGGTTCGCGGCCGCTCTTGCTGACAAGCTGCAGGCCGATCGAGAAGCCGAGGTTCGGGATGAAGGGGAACGGATGCGCCGGGTCGATGGACAGCGGCGTCAACACCGGGAAGATCGCCTGCTCGAATTCTGTCGCGAGCCACGCGCGATCGGATTCGCTGAGAGCTCCCGGACGCACGATCAGGATGTCTTCCTTGGCGAGGTACTGCTGGAGCACGGCAAGCGATGCCTGCTGCTCCATCTGCAGATTGTCGATCTCCTGGAGGATAGCATCGAGCTGTTCGGCCGGCGTCTTGCCGTCCGGCGAGCGCATCATAATATTCTGACGTACCTGCCCTTCCAGACCGGCAACGCGCACCATGAAGAATTCGTCGAGGTTTGCGGCCGAGATCGACAGGAAGCGGACCCGCTCGAGCAGGGGATGCTCAGTGTTCAGCGTTTCCTCGAGAACACGGCGATTGAACTGCAACCATGAGAACTCGCGGTTGATGAAGCGCTCGGGGCTAGCCAGCAGTTCTTCTAGCGAAGGCGCAGTCTCATCGGTTTCCGGAGTGGGTTCGTGATGCTCCGTGACTGCGCTGTCCATGGTCTGATTGTCCCGTTTCATTCGGCCAAGCGAATTATATCAGTTTCACGACGGAACTGTGACAGTCAATCCGACGGTTCCGAATTACCCAATTCATTCAACACTTCAGCGGCCAGAGCTCGGGTAATCTTTGTGCCGCGAGAGAGGGCGAGCCGGTCCAGCCTGTCGACGATCGTCTGAGCCGTATTCAGCGATCGTTCCATCCTGACAACGATATAGAGGACCAGTTTGTCATCAATATAAAGCTGGCGGTCTGCAAACAACTTTACCATGACCTGCGACAGCAGTTCCTCGTCCGGCTCGCCAATCTCGACGACGGTCGCGGCCTTGAGGCGCGAGCGCAAATCCGGCAGCTCCACCGGCCACGACATGGGCCAGAGGCGGCTTGTCATCAGAAGGCTGTGGCCGTTCTCCCGCACGCTGTTGATGACATGGAAGAGTTCGTTGTCATCGAACCCTACCCGATCGACATCCTCGAAAAGCACGGGACCGTTCGCCGCATCAATAGCCGCGTTGGCGCCGGCCTTCGGATGGATCTCTACGGCGCCGCTATGGTCCTTCCAGATATTCGCGAGATGCGATTTTCCCGAGCCCACCGGACCGGCGAGGATCACCACGGGAGAAGGCCAATTCGGCCAGGCATCAACGATGGAGACTGCAGCGGCAAGCCGTTCCGAGATCAAGAGATCATCGCGCCCGGTCGCAGCATCGTGCGAAAAAGCCAAGGGAAGCTGCTCGACGGCGGTGCGCCTTGGACCAGCGTTTTTCACATCAGTCATTGGGATCAGCTTTTGTCTTGCCGACCTGGCCCTCTTTCGAGTGGCCGGCATAAAGATCGCTCTGAAGGTAGCGCGAAAGGGCAAAGCGGACAAGCACGCCAACGGCCGCTGCCGCCGGGACGGCAACCAGCAGACCGACAAAGCCGAACAACGCACCAAAGGCAAACAGGGCGAACATCAGCCACACCGGATGCAGCCCGACACTGTGGCCTACCAGCTTCGGCTGCAGGATGTTGCCTTCCATGAATTGGCCACTGAAGAAGACCGCGAGCACCGCGCCGACCCAGATGTAGTCCGGCCAGAACTGAACGATGGCAACGCCGACGGCAAGAACAAGCCCCACCAAGGACCCCACATAGGGAATGAAGCTGATCATGCCCGCAAACAGGCCGATCAACAGGCCGAAGTTCAAACCGACCAACGACAGGCCAACCGCATACCAGACGCCCAGGATCAGGCAGAGCGAGCCCTGCCCGCGGATGAACCCGGCGATCGCCTGATCGATTTCACGCATGATCTGGTGGACGTTCGCCACGTAGTCGCGGGGAATGTACTGATCGACCTTGGCGATCATGCGGTCCCAATCAAGCAGCATGTAGAAGGCCACGACGGGCGTAACGATCATCAGCGAGATCACGTTGACGACGGCAAGGCCGGAACTCCAGACCTGGCCGAAGAGACCGGTGAGCAATCCAAATCCCTGCGACAGGATTTCGGAGAAGTTGTTCTTGATCGTCCCGAGCTGGTTCCTCACCCAATCCGGCATGAGGGAGTTCTGCGAGTTCGTGATAAATGTCTGCAACTGCTCGATGTAGCCCGGCAGGCGACCAGCAAAGTCGCTGAACTGGCTCGCCAAGACCGGTATCAAAATCATCAGGGCCAGCACGATCATGATGATGAAGGCGATCAGTATGACGATCGTCGACATGAGGCGGCTCAGCCCAAGGCGTTCCAACCGGTCCGCGACCGGATCGAGGAAATAGGCCAGTGCCATCCCGGCCAGGAACGGCAACAAGATCGAGCTGAAGATGAAAAGGAAGCCGATGAAGAAGGCAAGAACGATCAGCCAGAAGATCACCTGGCGCTTCAGACCTGCCCCGCTAACCTGCTGTGGCATCACATTCCCCGCTGATCGACTGTCTCGATCTTTCGCACCATACAGATGCAACCTTTCGAGCACATAGGATGTGGCCGAGAGAATGGTCAACCCCGGCGCTAAAAATCCAGAGGGCCTGCGTCAAAAGAGCGGGAAATTGGGGCTTTTTCCATGCAATCCCTTGCATGTAGGCCCGTGTCATGCAATGGCGACCCAAATATTGAGGCGGTGACATTTCCCGCCCCCGCGCAGCCATCGGAGAGCAGTATGAGCCAGTCTGGAAAAAACGGCCTGACCTATAGCGACGCAGGCGTCGACATCGATGCCGGAAACCTTCTGGTGGAGAAGATCAAGCCGGCTGTGCGCTCGACGCGCCGTCCGGGCGCGGACGGCGAGATCGGCGGCTTCGGCGGTTTGTTCGACCTCAAGGCTGCCGGCTTCACGGATCCGGTTCTCGTTGCCGCCAATGACGGCGTCGGCACCAAGCTGAAGATCGCCATCGACGCCGATTATCATGATACCGTCGGCATCGATCTTGTCGCCATGTGCGTCAACGATCTTGTGGTCCAGGGCGCAGAGCCGCTGTTCTTCCTCGACTACTTTGCGACAGGCAAGCTCGATCCCGACCAGGGTGCGGCGATCGTCGAGGGCATTGCTGCCGGCTGCCGCGACGCGGGTTGCGCGTTGATCGGCGGCGAGACTGCCGAAATGCCGGGCATGTACTCCTCCGGCGACTACGATCTTGCAGGCTTTGCCGTCGGCGCTGCCGAGCGTGGCCAGCTGCTGCCGTCAGGCGACATCGCCGAAGGCGATGTGATCCTCGGCCTTGCCTCCTCAGGCGTTCACTCCAACGGCTTTTCGCTGGTGCGCAAGATCGTCGGGATTTCGGGCCTCGCCTGGGATGCCCCGGCTCCGTTCGCGGAAGACAAGAGCCTCGGCGAAGCGCTGCTGACGCCGACCCGCATCTATGTAAAGCCGCTGCTGAAGGCGATCCGCGAAACCAAGGCCATCAAGGCACTGGCGCACATCACCGGCGGCGGCTTCCCGGAGAATATTCCGCGCGTCCTGCCGAAGCACCTTGCAGCCGAGATCGACCTTACGTCCGTGAAAGTTCCGGCCGTCTTCTCCTGGCTGTCGAAGACCGGCGGCGTTGAAGCCAATGAAATGCTGCGCACCTTCAACTGCGGCGTCGGCATGATCGCAGTCGTTTCGGCTGAGAACGTCGCAACCGTCACTGCCGCTCTTGAAGCTGAAGGCGAGACGGTCGTAACGCTCGGCCGGATGATTGCCCGCGCCGAGGGCGCGGCCGGCACGCTCTACAAGGGTACGCTCGCCATATGACGACGTCACGCAAACGCGCCGTCGTCTTCATCTCCGGCGGCGGTTCCAACATGATGGCGCTGGTCACCGCTGCCAAGGCTGCCGACTATCCGGCGGAAATCGTCGGGGTGATCTCCGACAGGGCCGATGCCGGAGGGCTTGCCAAGGCGGCAGCCGAGGGCATTCCGAGCTTTGCCTTCGTTCGCAAGGATTATGCCAGCAAGGAAGCGCACGAAGGAGCGATCTTTGCCGCGCTCGATGAGCTATCGCCTGACATCCTCTGCCTTGCGGGATATATGCGGCTTCTGAGCGGCACCTTCATCCAGCGCTACGAGGGCCGGATGATAAATATCCACCCTTCCCTGCTGCCGCTGTTCACGGGTCTGCATACCCACCAGCGAGCGATCGACGCCGGCATGCGGATCGCCGGCTGCACCGTGCACTTCGTGACCGAAGGCATGGACGAGGGCCCGGTTATCGGCCAGGCCGCCGTTCCGATCCTCTCCAACGACAGTGCAGAAAGCTTGGCCGCCCGTGTGCTCACCGTGGAGCATCAACTCTACCCGCAAGCGCTGCGGCTCCTTGCCCACGGCAAGGTGAAGATGGAGGGCGGCAAGGCCGTCAGCACCGGCGCTGCGGCAGCGCCGGCGGAACGTAGCAGCGTTATCTCGCTGATCGGCGAAGGGGCCTAAAGCACGGCGCGATCTTTTGGTTTCGCTTGCCCTACCTTAGTTTTTTGCTTTCACGCATGTGTTTGTCCTGAAAGCGGTTCCCACTTTCGGAGACATGCTCTTGGCCTCAGGCGGCAAGCGCCCGAGGCTGGTGCAGGGTGCCGTCGCTGTAAACGAAACGGCCTTTGCGGAACGTCGCGCGGATGCGGTGCACGTCGCCGGCTTCAACAACCACGAGATCCGCCTGCTGCCCAACGGCGATCTCGCCGCGATCCAGAAGACCTGCGGAACGCGCCGCATTACGGGTCGCCATGGCAACGGCGTAAGGCAGGCTCGTGCGGTCGGCAATCTTGAAGATGCCGGGCACGAAGGCCGCGGGATGATAATCGGCAGCGATGACGGTCAGCAGGCCAGCGGCGGCTGCATCGATCGCACTGAGATTGCCGGACATGGACTGGCCGCGCAGGGCGTTCGGAGCCCCCATCAGCGTCCAGAGACCGCGATGCCGCGCTTCTTCCGCCGCCGGAAGCGTCACCGGAAATTCGCTGATCGTGACACCGAGATCGTGCATTTGCGCGACTTTCTCGGCGCTATCGTCATCGTGGGAGGCGAGCGACAGCTTGTGTTTCAGGGCGAGATCGACGACCTGTTTCAGCTTGATCTCGATCTCCGGATTGTTGCGCATCTCGATGCGCTTGGCGACCATCTCGGCGGCCATCTCCTCGGAAATGGCCCGGCGCTCGGCAATGCTCAGGATGTAGCTCTGGATGTTGTTATACTGCCCCTGCCCCGGTGTATGGTCGGTCAGCGAGACCATGTCGACGTGGCCGGCTTCAAGCAGCTTCTCGAGCGCCGGCGCGGCACCGAGGTTGGTGATCTCATAGCGCGCATGGACGCGGTGATCGATAAGCAAATCATCCTGGAGTCGGTTGATACCCTCGATGACGGCCGAGGTGGTCTCAAGCGAGCGGACATGGCCGTAGACGCTTTCCGTTGCGAAGGAGACGGCGGCAAACGCCGTCGTGACGCCTGCAGCGGCCAGCTTCTTATCCAGTTCATGGATGCTGAAATCGATCGGCATCGGCGCATTCGGGCGCGGCGCGATCTCGCGCTCCACCATGTCGCCGTGAAGGTCCACGAAGCCCGGCATCAGCAAGCGCCCACCACCATCGATTGCGGTGTTGGCGACCGGTTCCGGCCTGATTTCAGCGATTACGCCGTCCTCGACGCGCACCGAGCCGCGGCTCACGATCTCATCTGGAAGGACGAGAGTAAAATTGCTGAGCCACATCGGTTTTTCTCCAAGCGCGTATTTATGACAAGGCGGAGCGCATAGCGCTGATTCATGACATCGGTGTGAACGACGAACCGCGCATGATTGAACCTGCGGCTATCGCAGCGACCCGCGGTTCAATGTGGCCCATTGCAGCAACGCAACCGTCTTCAGATCAACAATTTCCCCACGCTCGATCATCGCCATCGCCTTGTCGAGCTGCACTTCCAGAACTTCGATATCTTCGTGCTCGTGAGTAAGGCCGCCGCCATCCGATACCCGATCGGTGGTGTCGAACGTCGCGGCGAAGAAATGCAGCAGTTCCATGCTCGAGCCCGGCGAACTGTAGGCCTTGAAAGGGAAGCGCACATCGCGGACGCGAAAGCCGGTTTCTTCTTCAGCTTCGCGGCGGATCGCCACTTCCGGGGCATCACCATCCAACAGCCCTGCCGGGGCTTCGATGACCCAGGCCGGCTCACCATGCAGGAAGACCGGCAGCCGGAACTGCCGCACGAGGACAACGGTGTCTCGCTTCGGATCGTATAGCAGGATCGTCGCCGCCGGCGTGCGATGGTAGACCTCGCGCTGCAACCGATGCGTCTCGCCGTCGGAATCCGTATAGTCGATCTGGAAGTCGCTCAGGCGCGTCCAGCCGTTCGAGAGCGTCTTTTCATTAACGATCTCGGCTTTTGCCTTGTCAAATTTCGTCATGCAACATCCCTGCGGAGCCAGACCTTGTTGTCGTGGACCGCCGCGCCGCCATAGGGCGCGACCGGATCGGCGCCGGTCAGCACGTTGATCCCTTCACCGTCGATATGCGCCTTGTTCGGCCAGAGGCCTTCGGCAATCAACACGCCCGGCTTGACCTCCTCGGTGACGCGCACATGGATCCGAAGGTCGCCACGGTTGTTTCCGATCCGCACGAGGTCGCCATGCTCGATGCCGCCTGCCGTCGCATCGGCGGGGTTCATCATCAGTTCCGGCCGCCCTTCCTTCTGGCGCGAGGTCTTCGTCTCGGAGAAGCTGGAATTCAGGAAGTTGCGCGCCGGCGACGTTGCCAAGCGGAACGGATGCTTGCTATCGGCAAGCTCGATAACATCGACCTGATCCGGAAACGCCGGCAGCTGCTTGTATGGTCCGAGAGCACCGACAGCGGCCGGCGGCTTGTTCGGCGCAGGGCCGTCGACCCAGTCCGGGCGGAAATGGAACTTGCCGTCAGGATGCGCGAAGCCCTTGAGGAAATGCGCATCCTCGAAATCCGGCTGACGGTCGAACCATTTGTGTTCGAGGAAATGGTCGTATCCCGGCAGGTTGCTGGCTTCGAGAAGCCGATCGATCATTTCGCGGGCCGTGAAACCGAAACCGGGGCGATCGGCGACACCGAGACGCTTTGCCAGTTCTTCGATCACGAACAGGTTCGTCCGGACGGTCTCCGGCGGCTCAACCAGCTTAGGGCCGAGCAAAATGTGGTTCTGGCCCCCGGCGCGATAGATATCGTCATGCTCGACGAACATCGTTGCTGGAATGACGATGTCGGCCATCTCGGCCGTCTCCGTCATGAACTGCTCGTGCACCGCGACGAAGAGGTCCTCGCGAGCGAAGCCGCGTTTCACCAGCCGTTGTTCGGGGGCGATGTTCACCGGATTGGTGTTCTGGATCAGCATTGCCGTCACCGGGCCGCGATGGCGGAGCGCCACGGCATCGCCAGTCAACGCGCGGCCGATCTGCGACTGGTCGATCATGCGGATATCCGCATCCTTCATCGCCTTGCCGGTCAGTTCCGCATTGTTCATGCGGAAGATATCGCTGTTGGAATGGAAGGCACCGCCGCCTTCGTATTGCCAGGAGCCGAGCACCGTCGCGATCGAGGCCGCCGCATGCATGGCAACCGCGCCATTGCGCTGGCGGGTAAAGCCGTAGCCGAGGCGGAAATAGGTCTTCTTCGTTATGCCGACGAGGCGCGCGAAGGCTTCGATCTCATCGACGGAAAGGCCGGTGATGGCGGCGGCCCACTCGGGCGTCTTCGTCCTCAGATGCGCTTCAAGGCCGGCAGGATCGTCGGCATACTTTGCCATGTACTCGCGATCGGCATAGCCGTCGCGGAAGGCGATGTGCATGACGGCGCATGCCAGCGCGGCATCCGTACCCGGCTTGACGATCAGCGCCATGTCGGCCTGCTTCATCGTCGGATTGTCGTAGATGTCGACCACGACGATCTTGGCGCCGCGCTCCTTGCGGGACTTGATCGCGTGGGTCATCACGTTGACCTGGGTGGACACCGCATTCGTGCCCCAGATCACGACGCAATCGGTGCCGCCCATCTCACGCGGGTCGGGTCCGCGCAGCGTTCCCGTCGCCATGGTGAAACCGGTCCAGGCCGGGTTGGTGCAGATCGACGAGAAGAAGCCGGAATAGCGCTTGGCGTGGCGCAGGCGCTCGATCGAGTCGCGCTGAACCCAGCCCATCGTTCCGGCGTAGAAATAGGGCCAGATCGCTTCGCTGCCGTCCCTGGCTTCCGCCTTGACGAAGGCTTCGGCGATTTCATCCAGCGCATCGTCCCAGGAAATCTGCTGCCACTGCCCTGCCCCCTTGGCGCCTGTTCGGCGCAGCGGGTGCATCAGCCGGTCCGGATGATAGAGGCGCTCGGCGTAGCGCGCGACCTTCGCGCAGATCACTCCCGAGGTGTAGCTGTGATTGTTTGCTCCGCGCACACGGCCCATGCGGCCATCGTCGCCGATCTCCACCTCCAGCGCGCAAGTGGAGGGACAGTCGTGCGGACAGGCGGTGTGACCGAGCCTAACATTCGACTTGGCGGATTTGGCGTGAATGGGGGTCGCAATGTTCATGGCTTTTCTATATTCGAACCGGAAACCGGCCAAAAGCCACAAATGTCGTCGATCAGGTGAATTCATCACGGGCATCAGCGAAAATGAACTACCGCCATATCTACCACGCGGGCAATTTTGCCGATGTGCTCAAGCACGCCGTCCTGGCGCGACTGATCCGCTACATGCAGAAGAAGGATGCGGCCTTTCGCGTGCTCGACACGCATGCCGGCATCGGGCTTTACGACCTCTCCTCCGAGGAGGCTCAAAAGACCGGTGAATGGAGCGAGGGCATCGGCAAGCTCCTGGACACAGAGCTTGCTCCACAGGTCGCCGAGTTGCTGGAGCCCTATCTATCCGCCGTGCGTGAGCTAAACGCGGAGGGCGGCATCCGCCTTTATCCCGGCTCTCCAAAGCTCGCCCGCATGCTGTTTCGACCGCAGGACCGGCTCTCCGCGATGGAATTGCATCCGGAGGACTTTGCCCGGCTGCATCGGCTTTTCGAGGGCGATCATCAGGTGCGGATCACCGAGCTCAACGGCTGGCTCTCGCTCGGCGCACACCTGCCGCCGAAGGAGAAACGCGGCATCGTCCTGGTCGATCCGCCGTTCGAGGAAGATGGCGAATACGAACGCCTTGTGGATGGTTTGGCGAAAGCCTATCGCCGCTTCCCCGGCGGCACCTATTGCCTGTGGTATCCGCTGAAGAAGGGGGCGCCGATCAAGGAATTCCACGAGGCGCTGCAGGCCCTCGACATTCCGAAGATTCTCTGCGCCGAGCTCATCGTCCGCAGCGACCGGGGGATCAACGGATTGACCGGCTCCGGCCTGATCATCGTCAATCCGCCCTTCACGCTGAAGGACGAGTTGCATGCGCTTCTACCCGCGCTCAAGGACCATCTTGCACAGGATCGCTACGCGTCGCATCGAGCGTTTTGGCTGCGCGGCGAAACCAAGGCGGCAAAGGACGATTGACCGACTCTAGCTGGCGCGAAATAGTCGCGCCAAGACATGACCGTATGGAAGAATGACCATGAAGATCCTTTGCGCACCGACGTCTCCCTATTCCAGCAAGGTGCGCATGGCGGCGCGCTATCTGGAGCTCGACGCCATCGAAATCCGAGTGGATACCAATGCCGGCCCGGCGATCCTGGTCGATAACAATCCGCTCGGCAAAATCCCGACACTGCTAACCGACGATGGGCTGTCAATCTTCGACAGCGTCGCGATCATGCACTATTTCGACCGGCTGAAAGGCAAGAAGCTCTACCCTGCCAAGAACGGCAAGCGGACCGAGGCGGAAATCCTCGAGGCACTATGCGACGGTATCTGCGATTGCCTGCTGGCGATCGTTTATGAGCGGCGCTTCCGCGACGAGGAAACGGTCCACCAGCCGTGGATCGACCGGCAGTGGAAGAAGGCCGTCAGCGGCTTGAACCATCTCAGTGTGCACCTGCCAAAGATCGGCAAGCGGCTGCACGGCGGCCACTTCGCGCTTGCCGCCACGCTCGGGTATCTCGATCTGCGCTTCAAGGAACAATGGGAAGCCGATCATGCCGAACTGATCGGCTGGGGCCGCGAATTCGAAAAGAAGTTTGCCGCCTACGGCGAACTGAAACCTCAGACCTGAGACGTTCCCTTGTCGGCCCTGACGAAATCGATGAAGGCCCGGAGCGCCGTCGGCAATTGCCGGCGGCTCGGATAATAGAGGAAGAAGCTCGGATAGAAAGGGCACCAATCTTCCAGCACGCGTATCAGCCTGCCCTCTGCGATCGCCGCTTGCGCCTGCTCTTCGAAAAGGTATCCGAGACCGCAACCGCGCAGCACGGCATCCTGGATAATGTCCTGATCGCCCAATGTCAGGGGACCACTGACTTCGATCTCCAGTTCGATGCCGCCGCGCTCGAACTCCCATCGATAGAAGGCGCCACCGGCAAAGCGGTAGCGCACGCATTCGTGGTCACGCAGATCGTGCGGCGTCAACGGACGGTTCCGGCTCTCGAAGTAGCTCGGCGCGGCAACTACCGCAAAACGGTGGCGCGGACCGATCGGCACCGCAATCATATCGGCCTCGATGCTTTCGCCAAAGCGCACACCGGCATCGAAGCCCGATGACACCATATCGATCAGTCCGTCATCGATGACAATCTCGACCTCGACGGATGGATAGGCCTTCAGGAAACGAGAGACGATCGGCAACAGCACAAGCTTGGTGGAGACCCGCGCCGCATTGATGCGCAGCTTGCCATGCGGTTGGCCGCGGAAGCTGTTGAGATCGTCGAGGGCTGCATCGATGTCGAGGAATGCCGGTCGGATGCGGTCGTACAGTCGCTCGCCGGCCTCGGTCAGAGCTACGCCACGGGTCGTCCGGTTGACGAGGCGGACTGCCAACCGTTCCTCGATTACCCGCAGCGCGTGACTGAGGGCAGACGCCGTGACACCCAGTTCGACCGATGCCTTCCTGAAGCTTCGGTGGTTGGCGATCGCCAGGAAAATCGCAAGATCGGTCGAACGGACACGTTTCATTGATGAATTTTTCTCAGCACCCTATGAAACACAACGTAAATTCTCTCAGTTATGCCAATACGCTACCTTCACTCCGTAAGCAAATCGCAGCGCAACGGACAAAGGAGATCGTCATGCGTGTTTGGTTCATTACAGGGGCGTCGCGTGGTTTCGGCGCCCTCATCGCCCAGGAAGCTCTCAATGCCGGCGACGCCGTTGTCGCTACGGCGCGTAACCCGAAGGGTCTTGAAGAGAAATTCGGCAATCATCCCAATCTGCTCGCCGTGTCGCTTGACGTGACGGACGAAGCCTCGGCGCACAAGGCAACTGAAGCAGCCGTCAAGCGCTTCGGCAAGATCGACATCCTGCTCAACAATGCCGGTTTCGGCCTGCTCGGCGCCGTGGAAGAAGCAACCACTGAGGAGATCGAAAAGCTCTACGCAACAAACGTCTTCGGCCTGCTGAAGGTCACCCGCGCGGTCCTGCCGCACATGCGTCGCCAGCGCTCGGGGCAGGTGCTGAATATCTCGTCCATCGGCGGCTACGAGTCGCATGCCGGCTGGGGTATCTATTGCTCGACCAAGTTCGCGGTCGAAGGTATCTCCGAGGCTCTCGCTGCTGAAGTGGCCCCACTCGGCATCAAGGTGACGGTCGTCGAGCCCGGCTTCTTCCGCACCGACTTCCTCGACGAGAGCTCACTGGCCGTTAGTCCCAGCTCGATTGCCGACTACAAGGAGACGCCGGTCGGCGCGATGCGCGAATTCGCAGCCGGCCATAACCACCAGCAGCCCGGCGACCCTGCTCGATTTGCCAAGGCGATGGTCACGCTGGCGCATTCGGACAATCCTCCGCTGCGCATGCCCTTCGGGAGCGATACCGTGGCGGTGATCGAAGCCAAGAACGCCCATGTCGCCAAAGAACTCGCTGCATGGCGTGAGCTTGCCGTCTCGACTGACTTTCCCAAATAGGCCGCAAGCAGTTCATCGCAGAAACAAAAAAGCCGGGATGGGAACCCGGCTTTTCCGCATTCGATGTTCGGCTTAGAACTTGACGCCGATACCGACCTTGACGCTGTGCTCGTCGTAGCCACGCGAAATGTTCGCGCCGCCGACGTGGAAGTCGCTGTCAGCGTAGTTGGTGTAGCGGTACTCGACACGGGCCGTGATGTTGTTGGTGACGAAGGTTTCCGCTCCTGCACCAACCGTGTAGCCGAGCGACGTGTCAGTGTCGGAGCCAGCGGCGTTGCTGAACTTGTTCTTGGTCGCAGCGAGACCGGCCGTGCCGTACAGCAGGAACGGATTCAGGTCGTAGCCGATACGGCCGCGGATCGAGCCGTTGACTTCGTTCTTGCCTTCGCCGCCGCCAGCAGCGCCGTCAGCACCGGAATAGCCGATGTCGGCTTCGGCACCGTAAACGATCTGGCCAGCCTGCCAGTTGTAGCCGGTGTAGACTTGGCCGCCGAGCGCACGCGCGTTGTACTTGTTGCCAAAGCCGCCCATGTTGTAGGTGCCGGCACCACCGAGGTAGAAGCCCTGCCAGTTGGCAGCGGGAGCCGGCTCATTCTGTGCAACCGGAGCTTCCGGGATCTGATCAACGGCATCGGCTGCATAAGCGGCGGAAAACCCACCAAGGGCAACGGTCGAAACCAACAGGCTAGCAATAAACGTACGCATACTCGTCTCCTTTCAGACCCGCGCCCTTCGTCAACTGTCCTACAGCGAAGCATTCGCGGGTTATTACAAATGTCCCTTGCGGTTCGGAAGGGAAATTGATGCCCAATTGAGGATTTGAAAGAGCCAAATTGTGATTTGATTGTGGCGCGGGGGCGGCTGAAATTCGATGTTGCTTTGCCGCAACAGACTATTTGTTAACCATAATGAATGGTTAAATCATGAATACTTATTTTACGGAATTATATTCTTAAATAATACATACAGTAATTCCGGCAACATCGCAATGAAAACGGCTATTTATCTCATCTTCTCCCGCGCCTATATAAGCAGCGAACAGAGTTGCGCGGCGAAAAGGCATTATTTTGAACAAGAAAAGACTTCGAACGGCGCTGGTGACGGGGGCGGCGAAAAGAATAGGCCGGGCAATCGCTGTGGATTTGGCTGCGAATGGCTTTGCGGTCGCAATCCATGCCAGCCGCTCGATTGAGGAGGCCGAGAATTTCGCGGCGGAATTGCGGCAAAACGGTTCCCGGGCGATTGCCGTAAGGGCAGACCTTACGGAAGTTGGCGAGACGAGCGACCTGATAAAAAGGGCATCGGAAGCGATCGGGCCAATCGATCTCCTCGTCAACAACGCCTCTGTTTTCCACGAGGACTCCGTCCGCCACATCGATGCCGACGCCTGGGACGAGCACTTCGCGGTCCATGTTCGCGCCCCCTCGATTCTGTCGGCCGGCTTTGCGGCGCAATTGCCCGACGAGACGGATGGTCTCGTCGTCAACATCATCGACCAGCGCGTTTGGGCGCTGCGGCCGAGCTTCTATTCCTACACACTGTCTAAGTCCGCCCTGTGGACGGCGACGCAGACCATGGCGCAGGCGCTCGCGCCGCGTATCCGTGTCAATGCGATCGGTCCCGGCCCCTCGATGCCGAGCGAGCGACAGTCGCAAGAAGACTTCCAAGCGCAGGTTTCAGCGCTTATCCTCAAACGAGGGCCGCAGCTCGGGGAATTCGGCAAAACGATTCGCTTCCTCTACGAAACGCCCTCGATCACCGGTCAAATGATTGCCCTGGATGGCGGCCAGCATCTTGCCTGGCAGACGCCCGATGTGGCGGAGATTACGGAATGAATTCAAGAAAGCTGCCGGATGGCGGCGTTCTTTACGACGAAACGGACGACGCAGACGACGAAATCGAAGTGGAGAGCGACGTCTCTGCTGCGCCCACCACGACTGCGATCGATTGGAACGAAGGCGGGGTGAACGAAACCGGCCTCGTCGGCGCCGACCTGATCGCCGAATTCGTCAAGCGACTGCCCAACAGCCCTGGCGTCTACCGCATGTTCAACGAAGCCGGCGACGTGCTTTACGTCGGCAAGGCCCGCAGCCTGAAGAAGCGCGTCAGCAACTACGCGCTCGGGCGCGTGCACTCCAACCGGATCGCCCAGATGGTACGGCTGACGGCGAACATGGAGTTCGTGACGACCCGCACCGAGACGGAAGCGCTGCTGCTTGAAGCGAATCTTATCAAGCGCTTGCGGCCTCGTTTTAATGTGCTCTTACGTGACGATAAGTCGTTTCCCTACATTCTGATCACGGGGGACCACCGCGCCCCGGCCATCTTCAAGCACCGCGGCGCCCGCGCTCGCAAGGGCGACTATTTCGGTCCCTTCGCGTCAGCCGGCGCCGTCGGTCGGACGATCAACTCGCTGCAGCGCGCCTTCCTCATCAGGACTTGTACCGACAGCGTCTTCGAGACGCGCACCCGCCCCTGCCTTCTCTACCAGATCAAGCGCTGTTCGGCGCCATGCACGCATGAGATCAGTGACGAGGGCTACGCCGAGCTCGTGCAGGAGGCCAAGGATTTCCTCTCCGGCAAGAGCCAGAAAATCAAGGAGCATATGGCCGAGGCGATGAATGTCGCTGCCGAGGATCTCGACTTCGAACGCGCCGCCGTCTACCGCGACCGCCTGGCTTCGCTGTCGCATGTTTCCAGTCACCAGGGCATCAACCCCGCGGGCGTGGAAGAGGCGGATGTCTTTGCGATCCATCATGAGGGCGGGATCTCCTGTATCCAGGTGTTCTTCTTCCGCACTGGGCAGAACTGGGGCAACCGCGCCTATTTCCCGAAGGCTGACCCGCAGCTCTCGGCTGCCGAGGTGTTGAACGCCTTCCTCGCGCAGTTCTACGACGACAAGCCGGTACCGAAGCAAATCCTGCTGTCGGAGACCGTCGAGGAACTCGAACTGCTCGCTGCCGCGCTCGGCGAAAAGGCCGGACACAAAGTATCGATCCTCATTCCGCAGCGCGGAGAGAAACGTGACCTCGTGGAGCACGTGATTGCCAATGCCCGCGAGGCGCATGGCCGCAAACTCGCTGAAACCGCGTCGCAATCGCGGTTGCTCGAGGGGTTCAAGGCGACCTTCAAGCTTCCCTATGTGCCACAGCGCGTCGAGATCTACGACAACTCGCACATCATGGGCACCAATGCGGTCGGCGGCATGGTCGTCGCGGGACAGGAAGGCTTCGTGAAGAGCCAGTACCGGAAGTTCAACATCAAATCGACCGACATCACGCCGGGCGACGACTTCGGCATGATGCGCGAGGTGATGACACGACGCTTCTCGCGTCTGCTGAAAGAAGAAGGCATTCCCGATCGCAGCCAACCGGCATCGCCGGCGGATGCCGCCGACATGCCCTTCCCCGCTTGGCCCGACGTCATCCTGATCGACGGCGGCCAGGGACAGATGACGGCCGTGCGTGCGATCCTTGAGGAATTGGGGATCACCGACAGTGTGATCGCCATCGGCGTTGCCAAGGGCGTCGACCGCGACGCCGGGCGCGAGCGCTTCTTCCCACCGGGACGCGAGAGCTTCACGCTGCCGCCGCGCGATCCCGTACTCTATTTTATCCAGCGCATGCGCGACGAAGCGCACCGCTTCGCCATCGGCTCGCATCGCGCCCGGCGCAAGAAGGAGATGGTCAAGAACCCGCTTGATGAGATCGGCGGGATCGGACCGTCGCGCAAGCGCGCCCTGTTGCAGCACTTCGGAACCGCGAAAGCGGTCTCCCGCGCCGCTTTGTCCGATCTGATGACCGTCGAAGGCATTTCGGAGACCGTCGCCAAGCAGGTTTATAATCATTTTCATGATGACGCCGCGAAATAGGTGGCGTCAGTCGCAAATTCCACGCAAAGGCAGCGAAAAAATAGAAAGAATGTTGACGCTTTACGCTCAAAGCCGTCATCTACGAGCACATAACTTCAGAGACATGTTTCATGGCATCGCGCGCATATAATATACCGAACCTGCTGACCTATGGCCGCATTCTGGCAGTACCGTTGATCGTGCTGTGCTTTTTCCTCGAAGGAAAGCTGGCGATCAGCAATACGGCACGATGGGTGGCGCTGTGGATCTTCATCATCGCGTCGATCACCGACTTTCTCGACGGCTATCTCGCCCGCATATGGAACCAGACGTCGAACATCGGCCGAATGCTCGATCCGATCGCCGACAAGCTGCTGGTCGCCTCCATTCTTCTCCTGGTAGCGGCCGACCAGACGATTGCCGGTTGGTCGATCTGGGCTGCAATCACCATTCTCTGCCGCGAGATCCTGGTCTCCGGTCTGCGCGAATATCTGGCGGCCCTGAAGGTCAGCGTGCCCGTGACACGGATTGCCAAGTGGAAGACGACGGTGCAGCTGGTTGCGATCGCGTTCCTGCTCGCTGGCCCTGCTGGCGACGAAATCTTCCCTTACACAACGAAGACCGGCATCGGCCTTCTCTGGATCGCAGCACTGCTGACGATCTATACCGGCTATGACTATTTCCGAGCGGGCCTCAAGCACATCGTGGATGATGAAGAATGACAAAGCTCGTCTATTTCGCCTGGGTGCGCGAACGGATCGGCAAGGCCGAAGAAGAAATGACCTTGCCCTCTTCCGTCGTTTCCGTTGCCGACCTTCTGAATCATTTGAAGACGATGGGCGAAGAATATGAGACCGCGCTTCAGTTTCCAGACGTCATCCGCGTCGCGGTCGACCAGGAGCACGTCGAGCATGACGAACCGATCGGCAACGCCAGGGAGATCGGCATCTTCCCGCCGATGACCGGAGGCTGAAGTGAGCAGCAAGGTCGAGCCTTATATTCGCGTCCAACGCGAGGACTTCGACCTTCAGGCGGAAGTCGATCGGCTCAGTACGCAAACCAGCGGCATCGGCGCGATCGTCACATTCTCGGGCCTGTGCCGTGACGAAGGCGGCAAGCTTGCAGCACTCGAACTCGAACACTATCCGGGCATGGCCGAGGCCGAGATGAGCCGGATCGCCAGCCTTGCGATCGAGCGCTTCGGGCTCCTCGGGCTGACCGCCATCCACCGTTACGGCAAGATCGCCGCACGGGAGAATATCGTGCTTGTCATCGCCGCGGCGCCGCATCGGCAGGCCGCGTTCGATGGCGCGAACTTCGTGATGGACTATCTGAAGACAGCCGCTCCCTTCTGGAAGAAGGAGCACGGCAAGGATGGTTCGACCGGCGGATGGGTCGCGGCCAAGGATGCGGATGACGCTGCCCGCGACAAATGGAAATAGTCAGGGTATCGCCCGCTCCCTCCGGCTGAGGACGAGAAGAAGCACGAGCAGCGAGAACACCACAAGGTCACGCCAGAGATAAGGGCCGTAAGCGCTCCACATCGTCTCCGCGACACCGAGACCGGCGGCACCGCCGGCCGACTTCAACGGATCTGAATATCCGCCGACGGCTGCCACCATCAGCACCTTGAGGCCGAACATCAGGCCAGCACCGAAATCCATCGTGCCGTAATAGAAGGTCGCAAGAATGCCGCATGCCGTGGCGATCAGGGCAGCCGCCGCGTAGGCGACGAGAAAGACACGATCGGCGCTGGTGCCACATAATTCTGCGGCCAGGGGATCGTCGGTCACGGCCCGCCAGACGCGGCCCCAGGAGGTCAGCCTCATGACGGCAACGCCGAGCGCGATCATGGCGCACATCAATGCGGTATTGATCAGCTGGATCTCAGTGAGCGTCACCTTAAACGCCCCGTCATTCCAGAAGACGACGACGCTGTTCAGGAACGGCGAAAGCCATAGGCTCTTGGTGTCGGATGCGAGCCTCGCCGTCTCCATCAGCACGATGGTGATGCCGAGCGCCGCGACGATCACGGTGTTCGACGACTGGCGAACCAGCGGCAGCATGATGGAACGGCCAATCCAGACCGCGGCCAGCATCGAATAGATGAGCGAGAACAGAGCCCCCAGCGCCAGCGCAGCCGGCAGGATCAACCAGAGCCTGTTGTAGCCAAGATCCGTGAAAAGCAGGAGAATCTGGCCCGAGAACGCGAAGATCGCGCCATAGGTGATGTCCGCACGCTTAGTGACCCCGAAGGCGACGGCGTAGCCAAAGGCAAGCGCACCATAGAGCGCAGCCAGCGGTACCGCGTTCGCCAATTGCTGCAGCAGATAGGCCATCAAAAGCTCCTGATTGCATAAATCATAACTAGCAAAACTTATTTTACCAGTTATATTTTCATCATGAGCTTTGCCTGGACCCCACACCGCTTTTCCGGAGGCGCATTGGCGCTGGATGTCGCCAACAGCGTCGTGCTTCGCCATGACGGGGCGCGACGGATCGACCGTTTCGAAGCACCCGCTCAACTGGAAGCCTTTCCGCAGGCAGCGGCGGAATTCTGCGCTGAGCGGGCGCTCTTCGGCGACATGGCCGCTCCGGCCCCACAGAACAAAAGAAACTTTCTGGAGTTGCGCGAGGCGACGGACAGGTATTTCCGGACTCGTGTTTCAGGCGAAACCGATGACCGGCTGCTCGCCGATCTTCTGGAAGCGCTGGCGCGCACGTTGCGTGGCGCCAATGGAGCAAACGGCCTTGATGCGGCAACAGCGCATTCGGTGTTGCGGCTGATCGCGATGCCGGATCCCGAGCGCATGAAGATCTGCCGCAACTGCGGCTGGCTCTTCATCGACCGGAGCAAGAACAGAAGTCGCGCCTGGTGCGACATGGCGGTGTGCGGCAATCGCGCCAAGGCGAGCCGCCACTATCGCCGCAGGAAAGAGGAGGAAGCGCCATGAAAGCGCTGTTGATGGCCGTTTCCGTTGCAGCCGCAATGCTGACGGGATGCCAGCGAGAGACCGACAAGCTGGTCGAGATCAGCGGTCGCGTCTTCGTTTTCAACTACAGGATCGCGGTCGCGACCTATGTCGTGACCCTGAACAAGAAGGCGCCGATACCGGAAGGCACCGTCGCCATCGCGGAGTTCGAGAACCCGGCGGGCGGTGACGTGCTGGTCACAAACGAAAAGATCTATCCGTTCTGGGACAAGATCACGCTGCAGAGCCCCGCACTTCATTGCGTCAAGAAGGATAAGCCTTACGCGGTGAACGTTCGCCTCGTCGATGCCAGGGGCGAAACCTTGCAGAGCCTGAAGACCGAGGTGATCTCCAGCCTCGATCAGTCGGTCATGCCCGGCAAGCCCCTCGTCGTTGGGCCGCTCTATACGAAGAACCCCGAGGTTTTCAAACCTGACGGCACCGTGGACTACGATACTGCCGCAACCTGTCCTTCAACGTAGAAAAGCCGGAGCAAAGCCCCGGCTTTCAGTCAATTCAAAAGCTTCAGCGGTTTCGCTGAGAGCCTGAATCAGCCGACGATTTCGGTGTCGGAGAACCAGTACTTGATTTCCTGGGCAGCGGTTTCCGGAGCGTCCGAGCCGTGAACCGAGTTTTCGCCGATCGAAAGGGCGTGAACCTTACGGATCGTGCCTTCGTCAGCGTTTGCCGGGTTGGTCGCACCCATGACTTCGCGGTTCTTGAGGATGGCACCTTCGCCTTCCAGAACCTGAACGACGGTCGGGCCGGAGGTCATGGTTTCAACGAGTTCGCCGAAGAACGGGCGTTCCTTGTGAACGGCGTAGAAGCCTTCAGCTTCCCGCTTGCTCATCCAGACGCGCTTGGAGGCGACGACACGCAGGCCGGCATCTTCGAGCATCTTGGTAATAGCGCCCGTCAGGTTGCGCTTCGTTGCGTCCGGCTTGATCATCGAGAAAGTGCGTTCAATCGGCATGGGTCAAATTCCTTTATTTCGTGGGAAAAGTGGGCGGTGTTTACCCGCCCGATAGCCTGAAAACAAGTGGGCATGGGCAATTTCACGCGCCTGTCATGTAACGATTGCCCCTCGTCGACTGATAGCAACGTCTCCAACACGCGCTTCGCCACACGATACCGGTTCCGCTACAACCAACATCCAACGTCCGCCAGGACAGTAAATGTCAGATGGATACGCTCCATTAACCGCGTTTCACTGTTCAGCACCACAATTCAACTACAAACGACCGAATTTAAGCTATTTTTAGCGCGGTAGTTGCATAGAGAAGCCAACCGCCGGCGCCACAGTCGGCACGAGGGGAACGTCATGCGAACTGCGCCAAACTCACAGGTACAACGAGAAGCCGCACCGCGCCCGGCCGCCGCCCCCACCGATATTCAGCGGATCGCCCAGCATATGACACGGCTCGCGATTGCCGGCCTGCCGCGCAACTACGAACTCCTGTACGAGGCGATCATCGGCCAGAACGCTGCCCTAGCACAGGACATCGCGGCGCTCGGGCCAAGCCCGCGGCAAGCCTCGCTCGATGAAATCGGCCTGAAGTATCGGCTCGTCAGCCATTGCGGTCTCTCAAGCGAAATCTCGCATGCAGAGACAAGCAGGATGCTGCGCGACGCGGCGGACCGACTTTCGGACAGCTTGCGCCAGAAGCAGGCATTCCTGCGCGCTGCAGAAACAGCATTGCAATCCATTGCAGGAAAACCTGACCAAAGCCTCGGCTCCTTCATGAGCGAGATGGAGTATCTGTCGACCTCCCTCTCAAACGTGCTCGCTTCGGAAAAGGAGATCGAGGCCCGGCTGAAGAGCGACGTCGAACGCCTTGAAGCAATCGAGCTTGGTATCGCTGCTGCTCATTCCGCGTCGGTCACCGACAAGCTCACAGGGATCCCCAACCGCATCGCCCTCAATAAGGCGATCGCCGATCTCTACGACCGGGAGGAAGGTGCTGCCGGCAGCGCCCTCATCATGGTCGACGTCGACGACTTCAAGGCATTCAACAGCCGCTACGGCACACAGATCGGCACGCGCCTCCTGAAGAAGCTCGCGGATCTCTTGCGCAAGTCGATCAAGAAGAACGATCTTGTTGCGCGCACCGATGGTGACGAGTTCGCCTTCCTGTTCGCCAATGTCGGGATGCAGGAAGCTCTGGCGATTGCCGATCGCCTCCGAGCGTCGGTAGAAGATCACATGACATTCGCGGCATCCGACAACGCTGCCCCCTCGGGCCTTACGATTTCGCTCGGCATTGCTCTAAGCGCCGACGCAACGACGGCATCGCAGCTGCAGGCAAATGCACGCGTTGCCCTTCACGCCGCTCAGTCAAATCGACGGCAGCCCGTGCAAGCCTTCGGTCGCTGAGCCGGAGGCTCTTGCGCTCATCGCGGCTTTCGGCCAAAACGCCGGCCATGATCACGATTTCCGATATCTCCGCACGTATTGCCGGCCGCCTGCTTCTCGATCACGCCAGCGTTTCGCTGCCAGCCGGCACGAAGGCCGGTCTTGTCGGTCGGAATGGCGCCGGCAAATCCACACTGTTTCGAGTGATCACCGGCGATGTAGCCGCGGAAAGCGGTTCCGTGTCGATCCCGAAGAATGCACGCATCGGACAGGTCGCTCAGGAAGCACCGGGAACGGAAGACGCGCTGATCGAAATCGTACTGGCAGCCGACAAGGAGCGCTCAGCCTTGCTGGCGGAGGCGGAAAGCGCCACCGATCCGCATCGCATCGCTGAAATCCAGATGCGGCTGGTGGATATCGACGCCCATTCCGCGGAAGCGCGTGCTGCCAGCATCCTCGCTGGCCTCGGTTTCGACCAGGAGGCGCAATCGCGTCCGGCGTCGTCCTTCTCGGGCGGCTGGCGGATGCGTGTTGCCCTCGCCGCGGTGCTGTTTTCCGAGCCCGACCTGCTGCTCCTCGACGAGCCGACCAACTACCTCGACCTCGAAGGCACACTGTGGCTCGAGGATTACGTGCGCCGATATCCGCACACCGTCATCGTCATCAGCCACGACCGCGACCTGCTGAACAACGCCGTCAACTCGATCGTCCATCTCGATCAGAAGAAGCTGACCTTCTATCGCGGCGGATACGACCAGTTTGAACGGCAGAAGGCCGAAGCGGACGAGTTGCAGACGAAGGCGCGAGCCAAGAACGAGGCGGCGCGCAAACACCTGCAGAGCTTCATCGACCGCTTCAAGGCAAAGGCCTCCAAGGCACGCCAGGCGCAGAGCCGCGTCAAGGCGTTGGAGCGCATGGGAACGGTGGCTGCCGTCATCGAAGACCACGTACAGCCGATCACCTTCCCCGAGCCGGAAAAGCAACCTGCCTCCCCGATCGTGGCTATCAGCGGCGGCGCTGTTGGCTACGAGCCCGGCAAACCTATCCTGAAGGGCCTTAATCTGCGGATCGACAATGACGATCGCATCGCGCTGCTCGGCTCCAATGGCAACGGCAAATCCACCTTCGCGAAATTCATTTCCGGTCGCATGTCGGCGGAGGCGGGCGAGGTCAAGCTCGCGCCGAACCTGAAGATCGGCTTTTTCGCGCAGCACCAGCTCGACGATCTGATTCCGGACCAGTCGCCGGTTGATCACGTGCGCCGTTTGATGCTCGACGCGCCGGAAGCGAAGGTGCGGGCGCGAGTCGCTCAGATGGGTCTTGCGACCGAAAAGATGTCCACCGCGGCCAAGGATCTTTCCGGCGGGGAGAAGGCGCGCCTGCTGATGGGGCTCGCGGCTTTCCACGCGCCCAACCTCCTGATCCTCGACGAACCGACCAACCACCTCGACATCGACAGCCGTCGGGCGCTCATCGAGGCGCTGAACGATTACGAGGGCGCGGTCATTCTCATTTCGCACGACCGCCACCTTATCGAGGCAACCGTCGATCGGCTGTGGCTCGTCAACAAGGGCACCGTCACGACCTTCGAAGGCGATATGGACGAGTACCGCGATCTCGTTGTCGCATCGGGCAAGAAGAAGGACGAGAAACCACAGCTTGCTGAAGAACCCGCCTCGAGGGCCGACCAGCGCAAGCTCAATGCCGAGAAGCGCGCTTCGCTGGCGCCGCTCAAGAAAAAGATCAACGAAATCGAATCCTTGACCGGCAAGCTGGAGAAATTGATTCAGGCGCTTGATGCAGAACTTGCGGATCCGCTGCTTTACGAAAAGGCGCCTGCGAAGGCTGCGGAAAAGGCCAAGCAACGTGGCGAGGCTGCAGCAAAGCTCACCGCCGCCGAGGAGCAGTGGCTGGAGCTTTCCTCCGAATACGAAGAAGCGATGGCAGGATAGCCACAAGTATGGCTGGAAGCTTGTCGGGTTGAGCACGATTCGACGCGTTCCGGGGCGATCGAAACCGATCGTTAACCATAATCATCAAGGTTGCCTCAACTTTCATTACTGATTTGTTGAGCCCTTTTATACATCGCTTTGCCCTTCCGGTGCCATCTTGAGCATGGCCCTGGCCGGCTGCCAATCCACCAGGCATCCTGCGCCTGACACCACAATGACCACCTCCTCCATCGTCGCGCCTGAAGGCAGCCCGGCAACGGGGACCGATGCTGCCCTGCCCCAAATGTCGAGCGACAGCCGCCTGCATCACCTCGCCGGTCGAGCACTCATCGTCGCGTCCATTCATGACCTGCACCTCCAGGAAAAGGAGGTCATCCTCAGCTTCGATGACGGTCCGATCCCCGGCCGCACGGACCGTGTCCTCGCGACACTGGACCACTTCGGCGTCAAGGGGGCCTTCATGATGGTCGGCGAAATGGCGGAACGACATCCGGAGCTTGCCCGCAAGATCGCGTCTGAAGGCAACGCGATCGGCAGCCACACCTACCAGCACGAGAACCTGGCGACGCTGACCTTCGACATGGCCATGAAGGAAATCACACCCGGCGAGGCCGCCGTGACCAAGGCGACCGGCGGCGACGTCAACTTCTTTCGCTTTCCATACCTTGCCGATAGCCAGAAGCTTCGTGGCGCCGTGGCAATGCGCGATATGGTGGTGATGGATGTGGACGTCGACAGCAAGGACTACTTCAATACATCGCCAGCCGCCGTCACCAAGCGGACGATGGACCTGCTGCACAAGCGGGGCCGCGGCATCATCCTCATGCACGACATCCACAATCGCACGGCGACAATGCTGCCGACGCTCCTTTCAACCCTTGAGGCCGAGGGGTATAAGGTCGTAACGCTGCAGTTCAAGAAGCCGACGGCACCGGCCGAAATGGCGTCCATCTGACGGGCCTATCGACGCTTGCCCCCCGGTTTCTTTCTGCTAAAACAGGCGCAAAATAAATCATACTTTTGAGCGAAACACCGAACGCGAGCACCAGCATGTCACCTATCAACCTCGCCATCGTTGGCGTCGGCAAGATCGTCCGCGACCAGCACCTCCCCTCGATTGCAAAGAATCCGGACTTCAAGCTCGTTGCAACGGCGAGTCGCCACGGCACCGTCGAAGGCATCCAGAGCTTCACGACGATCGATGCAATGCTCGACGCCGTTCCGGCGATCGATGCCGTTTCGCTCTGCATGCCGCCGCAGTATCGCTACGAGGCAGCGCACAAGGCGCTTTCCGCCGCCAAGCATGTGTTCCTCGAAAAGCCTCCGGGCGCGACTCTAAGCGAAGTGGCCGATCTCGAAAAGCTGGCGGCCAGCAAGGGCGTTTCGCTGTTTGCGAGCTGGCATTCCCGCTACGCAGCAGCTGTCGAAGCCACGAAGTCCTTCCTCGCGTCGACGACGATCAAGAGCGTTCATGTCATCTGGAAGGAAGACGTTCGCCACTGGCATCCGAACCAGGACTGGATCTGGCAAGCCGGCGGCCTTGGCATCTTCGACCCGGGCATCAACGCCCTTTCGATCGTTACCCACATCCTCCCAAAGGCCATCTTCCTGACAGGCGCAACGCTCGAATTCCCGGAAAATCGCGATGCGCCGATCGCCGCGGATCTGCACTTCCAGAACGCTGACGGCGTGCCGGTTCATGCCGAATTCGACTGGCGTCAGACCGGCAAGCAGAGCTGGGACATCCTCGCGGAAACCGAAGCCGGCCATGTGGAGCTTGCGGAAGGCGGCTCCAAGCTGTCGATCAATGGCGAGCTGAAGTTTTCGGCGCCCGAGGAAGAGTACCCCGCGCTTTACCGGCGCTTTGCGGAAATCGTCAAAGCCGGCAAATCCGACGTCGATCTGGCGCCGCTTCGCCACGTTGCCGATGCCTTCATGCTCGGCAGGCGCAAGTTCGTCGACGCCTTCCACGATTGATTTCAAATGAAAAAGCAACGGTGTTAGGCGTCAATCACCGTTGCTCGATAGTCTCTCATTTTGGCATTGAGGATTATGATCATCCTTCGCATGACCGCGACGAGAGCGACCTTTCCGGGCTTTCCTTTCGCTTTCA